>NZ_JACJFF010000279.1:0-1566 GCF_014164465.1 Vibrio sp. SG41-7
AAATCAGGATTAGTTCAGTCGAAAATAAAGAATATTTAATTCTTTGACATAAGCGAACATAAATCGACCGCATTGTTTGGTATTTAATCAATTAAACCCTACAAATCATATGAGATCTCGCCCTGCAGTAGATACCTACCAATTTTGGGTGTCCGGTATAGAAAAGCAAGCCAGAGTCGTAAGCCTTGATCATGTTAAAGTTCATACTAAAGGGTCTAAAACTTATTATTATAAACTAGAGATAGATAGCAACTTATCAATTCATGGATTTGATTTTGAATTAATTAAAAATGAGAAATATAATATTTTAACTATTAAAGATGGCAAAAAAATCATACTCGGAAGTAAAAATAGCAGCCTATTCTATATATTTAAATCTGTATTTGGTTTTACTATCACTTATAGTATCATCGCATTCATAACTTATATGTCATATAAACTCGTAAAGTACTATTTCACAAGACCTAGAAATCCATACAACTAGAAAATCCAGGTTTATCTATCGAATAAATTATCGAGGTTGAATAATATTTACAGCAGGTCATAACTTCCGATAAAAATTAGGTTAAATAAAATTAAAAAATGAAAATTTAAATCACTTACTAGCACTTAAACAGTGCTGCAGCAGAATGAACACAGGAAAAGATATGAAACTACGCAAGCACAAACAAGCTATTAGGTTTACGATTATATTATTAATCAGTTCTTACCCTATATTATACTTCCCACTCGGCTCTTATAGAACCGATAAAATATATCTCTTATCAATACTACTTACTCCTGCTTTCTTTTGGGCTTTTTTCATAAGTATAGTTCAATTAAAATTAATATTTAAAACAAAGAAAGATCATATTAGAATGAAAAATAAAACTTCATATGTTTTACTTTCTATATCGTTCATTCTTTCTTTTCTATATTATTTTAAAATGGAAGATTATAAAATAAACAGCCCAACTCATATATACTGCGGCCCAGAACTAGAAGTAAAAAGCTCGCGTGGCATATTTGAAAAATTCGCCATCACTGAAGAAATGTGTAATGAATAAAAATATCATCAAATACTATAGGTTATATAAACCTATAGTAAAAAGAATGGATTCAATAAAAACAATCAGGTTATCTAGTAGATTATTAAAATTTTATAGTTTATTTATGTTATTTTTCATAGGTATGAGCCTAATAATATCAGGGGGAGATTCTTTAATTCCTTTAGCTACCGAATTAGTAAAAACTATAGTTATATTATTATCATCTTATTATGTAAATAGTTCCATCAATCGATTCTATGCAATTATTTTAGCGCTAACCCCACTGCTGGACATTGGAATTGGATTTTTTTATGATATGCCAATGGAGCCTTTAAACATAATGCTTAGCTTTATTGCATTAAAATGTTTATATGCCGTATTAAAATACCACCAGTTTACAAAAAATAGTTAAGCCCGATTTCAGATAATAACTGCGACATTCATGGAAAGGTGTAGAAGAGAAAGCCAACTGCCGAAAGTGGTACGCTCTTCTCGCCAAAGAAACAAGCAGTACTACCATGAATTATCAGCAGTTGAC
>NZ_JACJFF010000027.1:0-52907 GCF_014164465.1 Vibrio sp. SG41-7
GAATGGAAGGTGTGCTGCAAAGCATTACTTCGTACTGGCTGTGAAGGTACTTGCCGACAACTTGCCTCTACGGTTAATGCGCTGTATAAAGCGAGTCTTGTTACGCGCCATGTCCATAAACGAGAATATACCAAGTGGGTCACCCCTGATACTGGAGAGGGGCAAGCTATCGCATTACCTGAAGCGATTCATGTCAGCATTTTAAAAACAGTTGTTAAGTTTGTGGAAGCCTATCATCCCTATCGCCACCAAATTTCAGCGGCAATGGATAAGCTGTACACCTATCAGGATGAAATGTTCAACGCTGAGCTTAAAGCGCTAAATGTGAGCACCCTAAGCGAAAAGCAAATGGCAACATTCAGAACGAGAATGAGTAACAGAACAAGGAAATGGCCTGAACTAAAAGCTATCCCTAATTTCTCATTTCACAGGCGAGGTGATTGGTTAGGCACGTTGCTAAGGATGTGCTTTATCTGTGTCGGTTTATTCTCCGCAGCCCGAAAGGAAGAGTTGCTCTCCATGAACAAAGAGAGCTATGACGATAAATTTGCAGCTGTACCCAAGGTCTCAGGGTTTTCGACAAAAGGAAATAAGGGCGAAAAGGTTTACACTACGTGGAATACAGCTCCTATCGCAAAACTGGCACTAGAGCTAGCTTTTGATGCTACGCAGGCTTCAAGAAAATATTCGCTGGAGCGACTGAGTGACGGCTATCAAAAAGGTCAGTTAACCCAAGACCAATATAACGCTAAGCGACAAGACCTTGAGAGCGCCTTTATTTCTTCTGATATTCCTTATGACAGTGAAGCATTAATAAATAAAACATCGCTAAAGTACAAGATTGTCGGTGTCCACAACCGTGAATCATTGAATATGAAGGTGCTCAACATTACTGCAACTGCTGAAGACGTTGGCGAATTCAACTTGTTAAATCCAGACCGCATCGGGAGCTTAAAAGTTGGCGGCGGTTTACCAAGGCTTAGTCCACATGATTTACGACGGAGTTTTGTTGTCTTTATGGTGAAAAATCGACTGGGCAATGCACTCACAGTCAAATACCAGCTTAAACACCGCAATATAAATATGTCCAACTGGTATGCGAACTACTGCGAACTGGCACGCACCAACCAGTTACTGATGGATGCTCAGTTAATGAGTGAAGTTGAGGAGGCTATTGAAAGTTCTGCGGTGGACGCTTGGGATGAAATTTACAATTTATCCGATACTTTAAGTGGTGCTGAAGGTGAACGTATAGCTCAAAATAAAGCAGAGCGGTTAGCTCAGGGTGAAGAAATAGTTATGTCCCGCAGTGAATTACTTGCTTTGGTAAGGACGGGGGATAAATCCATTGTATTGCTGCCTACAGGTGGTTACTGCACCAACCGCAATTGTGAGCGCCTCTGCTCACTGATGGATATTGTTGAAGCCCCCTGTAAGCATAAGATTATCACTGATAAAGCGGCCAAAAGGCTTTCAAGGGAGCGGGACAACCTCATTGCTTCATTCAGGGCAATTAATGACATGGGTGATTATGCCAATGAGTTGATTCTGGATGCCAGAAAAAAGAAGATTCAGTCTATTGAGCCAACTCTAGTCAAACACAGTATCCCTTTTGAGAACTTCAATGATGATATTAAGGCGGTGTGGCCATGAAAGTCGAGTATAAAGCAACTTGCAAGGTTGAGGGCTTACTGGTCAATGCATTTCAGCGACTATTAGATGGTAAGCCGCTTCATGTTAAAGCGACGGGAAAACTTACGTTGAACCGAATCAATAATGAAGCTCAACTTGGCAATAGCTATGTCCATAAATTCAAGGAGTTTGTGGCCTACGCCAAACCTGTTATCAAAGAATACAACCTTAACCGCGATAAGGCGATGACAACAGGCTTCGATATTGAGCTCGATGTCCCTTTATCTGAGATTGATAGGCTAAAATATGAACTAAAAAAAACCGAGGAGCTTAAGAATAAATACAGGGTACAACGAGATAATGCCGTTGAAGCCAGAAAGCAGTTAGAGGCTGAAAATGCGAGGCTCCGATTTAGGGTTTTTGACCTACAGCAAGAATTATTAGATGAAAACTCAGTTGTAATACCAATCAAGTAGCGCGCTCACAAGCTCAAAGTGTAATAGAGGCATAGAGGCGTAACACATTTCTGCTCAGACGGCGTTAGATTAGAATCTGTACGATCATTGATAGCCTGCCTTTCCTCACACCTAATCTAATGACATCATATCTTGAATGTAAAGAAAGGAGATATTTTCAACTACAGTTTTGCCACAATAGTGGCAAATAAATTTATTTTAGTGCTATAGTTGCTATATTAATAGCAAAAATTAAGGCATGTATGTTAACTCTCTATACCTCTCATGATTTGCAAATGGAATTCAAGGCGTTTGTTAAATCTGCTCGCAAAAAAGATAAACTCAGCGTTCAAAAATTAGCCACCCTCTCTGGCGTGCCTTACGCAACGATCCGAAAATTTGAATCTACAGGCAACATCTCTTTACGACAGTTTCTCCAAATTTTCGAAGTTTTAGGTGACTTGAAGAAATTGAAAGGGCTGACAAAATCGTCTGAGTCAGAATTTAAAACCATAGATGATGTCCTTAGGTCTAATCGTAAAGCGAATGATTAGCACAGGTGAAAAGGTACTTGCCGGTAAGCTCGCAGGATATTGAGAAGCTATCCAAAGCTAACATGATCGAACATTGCGTTGTAGCTATAAGGTGTGTGTTTGCTTGTATAGTGGAGCGCTGCTTAGCAATAAAATGTAGACAATTGATTTGATCGAGTTGATGAGATAGTTGAGAATTTTTGGAAGACTTTCTCAGGTTTTGCTTAGAAATAGGGAATTTGTTGAGAAAGTAGTGAATCCGTTGCTATCGTTGGCTTCTCTCATTATTCATAACAATTAAAATTAATTCTTGCTCATGCTTTATGGGACAGTCGGTGACTTGAAAAAAGTGAAAGAGCTGACAAAGTCGTCTGAGCCTGAATTTAAATCAATTGAGGATGTGCTTCGTCATGCTTAAATCTGCCCTAACCGTAAAACGAACGCTTAGCACAGGTGAAAAGGTACTTGTCGGTAAGCTCGTTGAAAATAGTAAGCAAAGCTTCTTTCAATTTGATGAGGCTTATTTAGGCGCTCACTCAACCTCTCTAGCTCCGTTCAATTTAAAGGCTGATACAAGCCTACAAGTTGCGCCTAGAGGGCCGCATTACGGCGTTCATGGGGTATTTGGAGATAGTCTCCCTGATGGTTGGGGCCTTTATCTCATGGATCGTGTATTTAGACAGAACGATCATAACCCAAAGGAAGTTACCGCCCTAGAGCGATTGGCTTATTTGGGTGACAGGTGCATGGGTGCGTTGAGCTATGAGCCTGAATTAGATTTACTTGATGAGTCCAAGGAGTCGATTGATATCATTACCCTTGGCCGAGCTGCGATTGAAGAGTTTGAAGGCACCGAGTCTGCTTTGCTTGAGCACTTGATGAAGACGGGTGGTTCGGGGGGTGCTAGGCCAAAAATGAACGTTACACGTTTATCTAATGGGCAATATTCAACATTAGATGACGCACTAGGAACAAAGCTTATCGTAAAGCTGACATCTGAAAAGTTTGACTTGAAGCACTCTGAATCATTAGTCGAATATTGCTACATGCAGATGGCCCGTAATGTCGGCATTGAGGTTCCTGACTTTGATTTAATTGATGCGGGTAATGGACGATTTTGGCTAGAGCAGGAACGATTTGATTGCACTGAGCAAGGCGGTCGAATCCATATGATTTCTGCGTGTGGGTTGTTAGATGCACCGTTTCGAGAGCCTTCTTTGGACTATGTGGATTTAGTTAAAGCTACGCGCATCATGTGCAGTGTCACTGAGTCTCAGAAGCTCATTAAACGCTGCATGTTTAATTACCTAACGGTTAACCAAGATGATCACAGTAAGAACTTCAGTTTCCTTGCCAGTGACGCCGATAACTGGACGCTATCGCCTTTCTACGACATTGTTTACAGTCCTAACCCTTACAAAGAGCATATGACGGCATTTGGTGGTAATGGCCGAACGCCAAAGAACGCACTAGACCAGTTATCAGCTCAGTCGGGGTTGTCTTCAAAGAAAGCGATTATGGTTATGGCTGAGGAAATATTTGAAACAACACGCTCGTTTAGTCATGAGGCCAAACACCTGGGCTTGTCACCTAATCTAATCAAGGAGATTGATAAGGGTATGCTAGAAAAATTTAAGGCGCTGTGAGTATAGGATGAATTAATTCGCCATGACTTCGTAGACGATTTTACAGTAGTTGAGGTTATTCGAGTTAACTCTGAAATATAAAGTTCGTAACAAGGTTGTCCAAAAGTGAGTTTCGAACTTTATTGTCACACACTTTATTGTCACACGTTCAGCGTGATTTTGGTGACTTCTATGTCGCGATTACATGGAGCGAAGAACCGTTCTATAGTTCGAGCCCCGCAGTATGGTTTATTCTCTTATGAGAAACAGCCAATGTTGGATGTACTAGAAGGCAACCTGCCAATCATTGAAGATTAAGTTTTAGACCCGCGTTCTAAAACAGGACGCACTAAAAATTGATGATCTAAAATCAAGCCACTTCCATACACTGATATACCGTGTTCGAAGTGGCTTTATTGTATGGGCTTTAAGCCCTACAGGTAGCGGGACTAGAGGAATTAGTGTGTCCCTATCTTGCTTATGGGCTTCATACTGGCTAGTTAAAGGCACGCTCTCGCCTCAGTTTCATATTAGTGTCATCTCCCTGGCTTAAATTACCCCTCCCATATTTAGTCAATTAACACCATAAATAGAAGTTATATGTCAAAGGTGAAGCACCCTCTGGATGACAAGATCGTGGCGCTACTCCAAAACAGTGGAATGATCAAAAGTGAAGCTAAATCTCAGTTAAAAATGCACGTTTATAAGCTGGAACCTTCTGAAATAAAGCAGATAAACAACTACTCGCGCCACTTTGGTTTAAATACAAAGCAAAAGCTGATTGATGAGATTTTGGATATTCGACGAGACACAATGATTGCCAAGCTCACCTCTCACTGAGTCCGCCGCGACAACCTGCATCTCAAAGAGCACGCAATGCCAGAAGAAGATACCCTGAATCTTCTATCCAGAACGTAATCGAACCACCCAGAGCGTAACCTAACCACGATTGCACAAAGCCCTATTGTACTCAGTCCACTAAGCTATCTTCTTTTTCGCTTTCCCCATGTCACCATTACGCTTTAGATGTTGTTTTTAAAGAAGATAGATCACGGATCACGCTAGATGGGGCAGTAGAAAATATTGCGTTGTTTAGGCGCTTTGTGATGAACATGCTGAAGCAATGCGATTGTGGTGCGCCAAGCCAAAAAGTGAAGTTGAAGAAAGCTGGTTGGAACGACGATTATCGGGCTCGGGTCTTCTTTGGGTTATAAGTTAATCAAAGTGTGTTCGCACCCTCAGTTGTTTGTTTGACGGCTTTCATACGTTAGCTTCGTCCTAAGAATAGTTTCAGTGTAAGGTTAATCGGCATGAATCTAAAAAGCCTATATTGACTGTGACACTATTCTACTTGCTATGACACTATTCTGTTTACTATGACACTACGGTTGTCACTAAACGATAACCACGCCATAATTGTGACACTCAAGTCAGTGAAAGTGTCACAATTAAAAGGGTGTTTGTCATGAATAGGTTTGAAATCCAACGTTATATCGAGCAACAGTGTCGCCCTGTGTCCATTTCAGACATTATTATTGCTCACCCAGAATTAATTCGTCGTACGCTTCAGCGCTGGCTTAACAAACTTATTGAAGAAAAACAGATAGAAGCCATTGGTGACGGTCGCTCTCGTCGATACATTGCGTGTCTCGTCAGAGAAGATATACCCAATTCCAGCCATAGCGAGCGCGGTGGCTTCCCCAAATCGATCCCACTGTCACCGGACAGTTATGACATTCTTAATTATCTAAGTAAGCCTATTTTTGAGCGTGATCCTATTGGTTATTCACGTGATTTTTTAGATGACTACACCCCAAATAAAACTTACTACCTTTCCGAACCTATTCGTCGTCAGTTACACCGCATGGGAAAAACCATTTATGCGACACAGCCTGCGGGAACATATGGAAGAGATATCTACAACCGTTTATTGATCGATTTATCTTGGGCATCAAGCCATCTTGAAGGGAATACCTACAGTCGTCTGGACACGGTAGAGCTCATTGAGCATGGTCAGTTTGCACAAGGAAAAGACATCATCGAAACACAAATGATTTTAAATCATAAATCAGCGATTGAATTGCTGATTGATAATGTCGAGTCCGTTGAGTTCAATCGCTTTACAATATTGAATTTACACAGTGCGCTTTCCGAAAACTTATTAGCCAACCCGTTTGATGAAGGGCGAGTGCGCAGTCATGTCGTGGAGATAGGGGGCAGCGTTTATAAGCCAATGTCATCCGAAGAGGTGCTTTCGATTCAACTGGAATCAATACTGAATAAAGCCCATCAAATCCTCGATCCATTTGAGCAATCATTTTTTATCATGGTGCATTTACCTTACTTGCAACCCTTTGCTGATATTAATAAACGCACCTCACGTTTGGCTGCGAATATCCCGTTGCTTAAAGCCAACTTATGTCCTCTTACGTTCTTAGATGTCCCCGAAGAGGCTTACAGTAAAGCGGTGCTTGGTGTGTATGAAATGAATAGAATCGAGCTTCTTCGTGATTTGTATTTATGGGCGTACGAGCGTTCAACAAAAGAATACCTAGCCGTGAAACAAGAGTTAGTAAAACCGGATCAACAACGCCTGCAATATCGAGAGAAGATAAAGGCGATCGTGAAACAAGTCATACTGACACCTGAGTCACAGCCCCTTGATATCATAGAATCACTGATAAGCCACGAGCAAGAAACGGATAGGCAAAACATCAGCGCCCTTGCATTAGAAGAGATAAGACGAATTCACGAAGGGGTATTGGTACGATATGGCCTAAGACCGTCTCAGCTAGAAAAGTGGCGCCAATTACACGAGTAGAAAAAAGTATCCACCGCCCGTTCAGATGAAGATCTACGGCTAAGGCGAGTGGAAAGTAAAAAACATGACACTGACGGAAAGCGGCGAATCTAGCGAAACTTACGCCATGATCAAAGCGTTAAACAAGCTCACTGGGCTAGGTATGCCCAAAACGATAGTAATCGCCTAACAATTATCCATATTAGGCGGTTTCTACCTGAACTCGAATTAGGAAACAAAGCCGTCGGTAAGACTAAAAGTTAACTCTAAATCCCGCTCTCGCTTCGAGTTCTATGTCCAACTCATCGAGGTACACCGCAGGGGTGATGTCTACATAAAAGCTGACCGGGCGAACATTAAACTCGGCCCCTAGACCTGGGGTGATGGCGATGCTGTGTGAGTGCCTGTCGACATATTGTCCGCCGATAAAGAGGTACAGAGGGGTATCGTTAACGGCAAAGGTTTTATCGATCCCAACCCCCATATTATCGTCCAAACTGACATTGAACCTTAGGTCATTGTGTTTGAAGTTTAATCCCCAATACGGATCCCCCACAAAAAGCCCCACGCCAGTACTGGCGTTCACCGAGAGCGATAGCAATCCAAGTGTGATTCCTAATATTTTACCAAGCGTTATCGAACCAAAAGGCCATCAGAATATCGCCCATTGATGGGGGGATCATCAACACGCTCAGGGTTTGTCTTATCTTTGACACTGCTGGTTATTACGCATTCTATTTTGACCTTGGCGAGACTCAGTGGACACAGCGTTGACAAATACGTAAGGCGCAAGAGGGCAAGTGGGATCTTTTCGATAAGTCGTCTTTGAGCTTTATCTTTTCACCTTAGCTAGCATTGTCAAAATGGCTATACTCCCATTCATAGGCCGTGATATCAGATTATTTATAACCAGTGGAGGTGGGCTGAAAGGACAAGTTAAAAAGCTCATTGAAGAGATTAATAGAATTCACAAAGAGTTTTCTGAATCTTGCTTCGATAAGGGGATGTTTTAGCGAGTGAAGCTCTCTAGGACAATTTCGAACGTTCCACTCTCTTATATCTATAAATACCGATTGGTGCTTCATGAAAGCATCAATGACTATTTAATGACATCCCATATTGAATTGAAATACTTTTATCGAGTAAAAACAAGAGAAAGTATCGACGATAAAATTACGCGTTATAGTGAGCGCGACAATCAGTATCCGGTGAACAATTGGCTCAATGATATTTTTGGGGCAAGGATTATATTAACCAAGTCCGAGATTGCAGAAGTGATGGAAGAGCTGGATAACTGGCAAGATGAACTTGGTTTGAAAAACTGGTATTTGCGTGATAAGGAAGGCGATAAAGGACTTCACATCTATTTTAAAAATAGAAGTAACTTTTACTTTCCGTGGGAACTTCAAATTTGGGATAAAGAAGATTTGAGGTCGAATGTCGAAAACCATGAGAAGTTTAAGCGAAGCTTTCTTTAAGATTTATCACGGCTACACTACAAGAGCCATGTGTTTCGTTGTAAACACTCGATGTTCAAAGCAACTCAATCATGTACAAATAAACAATATTAAGTACGCGAGGGTGCTATGAAAACAAGTACCATTTATGCAGAAAAAGCAGTGTCATCAAGCGAAGCTAGAAAGCACTTTAAAGATTGCTTATCAGGGGAGCCTGTCGTCGTTTTATCGAACAATGAGCCTGCTGGTTATATGATGAGCGCCACTTTTTTTGAAGGACTAATGAAAGCTTTAGAAGGCAAGAATGTTGACTCTGCTTCATTGTTTAGACCAATGAGTGCTCGCTTAGCAGTCATTGGTCACCTGAATGCTCAAGCATTAACAGAACTTGATGAGAATACTTTGGGTGAGTTTCAAGAGTGAGTAGGTCATTAAATATTCGAGTTTTTAAGCATAAGATCTGAATTGATGCACTTACTGAAAGTGAGCTTCATTCTTTGACTTAAGATTTTAGGTAGTAGTAAGGAGGCTGGTCAAAACCAGAATTCTTTGGTCGTGATGAAGCTTATGATCATCCCAATACATTACCAATCCTGAAGTCAGAAGAAGTGAAGCACATTCACTTAGCTGCTACTGATGCTCCATTCTTAAATTCTATCCAGTTTTACCAAAGCAATCTATCCAGTTCCGGTGTTGTCCAAGAGTATTCTTAGGTGCCCAATTGATGGGGATAAGGAGATATAGACGAGCTTGAGTTTTGTTGCATTTTGGGACCGCAACACTTATCAATATTTAGACGGACAAAGTAAAAAGGCCTACAAATAAGTAGGCACTCTATCTTTAGCTAATTCAATAACGGCATGGCCTAATTGAACCAAAGTGCCAAAACTGGGTGTTGTTTCCGGTTTTAATGAACGATAAGCACTCGTTCTACTTCTAATACCAGCGCGCTCAATGACAGCATTGTGACCAAATTGCTCGACATAAGAGCGGATGGCCGCTTGCAAAATGTCAGCTCGACCTTCTTGCATTGAATCCCATGATGCCTGCTTGATTACTCTTTCCATTTCTTTAACGTCAAAAGGCGTTAAACCCGATTCAGTATAACGGCCAACCGTGATTTCCTTTAACGTTGCCGCTGATAGTTCAACACCACTCCAATCAAGGGAGCCGTCAGCCTTTAATGCAAACTTTTTAAAATCAGGTACATGGCTAAATGCTTCTTTTTGAAAATACTCAGTTAAGTTTGCTTCACCGATATAGCCGTCACTAAAAGTAAGCTCAAGCGTAAAGTCAGCGATCAAATCAACATCAATTACTTTTAACATACGTCACCTATAATTTACCTGGGTTAATACCAGCAGCTGCTTTTTTCCACATGGTCATCAGTTTTTCTCGATTGTTTTCAATGTGTGATTCTGCTCGTTTTCGTTGCTTGTTTGGTAAATAACCTTCTAAGTTTTCACCTGTTTCAATTGCTACGATTGGCTCATAACTACCATATTTGATATGAATGTGAGGTGTTTTATGTTGCTTGTTATCAAAAAAGTACAAACAAAATGAAAGGCCAAGCAATGCATCTATCTCCGGCATAGCAATCTCTAAGTATCCAATCTGTTTAAACTATAACATTGTATCCTAAAAGAGACAGTGTTTGCATGCGGCATCGTCTAAGCGGTGAATATGCTTCGGTGGGCATCTTGAAGATAGATTGGGGCAGGGACGGCGTAAGGGCGTACTTAGGGCTCTCATTGAGCGCCTTTTTACAAGCAGGTCGCCATGGTCACTGCGATTCAAACTGTCTCAAAGGGGCCTCAATTACCGGAAAAAGCATTTTGATTTTCACTCCTGGTTTTGTAGCGATGTCAGAGCGGTGAGTACTAGGTCATTAAAGGGGATATACTTGTTTGGGTATTGTACCAGTGGTCATCAACCGAGCTTCAATAAATGGATGTACAGCATGCTGATTCCAAGTTTTTATCATTGTTGTAGATGGTTCTTATTATATTGTTGACTGCTAACCAATTCTGATACTTATCCAAGTACAGAAATCACTTTACTTGTCATTCAGTATTGATGATGCAGATCAGGTTGCGCAACACTTCCATTCTGTTTAATCAACGAGGTTGTTTTCTTGCGCATATTGAGCATACAAAATATCTGCGAAATCGGTTTCCGAGATATCAGCGAGCACTAGGTCTCGAACGGCATCAGCCAACAACTCGTTATCGCTGGTCAACTCATAATCGTTTAGAGATAAGTACTCAAGAGCCACCATTAATCCAGTTCGTTAAGTTGCATCCGGAAGCGCATGGGCTACCGCAATACTAGCCGTATATTTTGCAGCAATCTCAAAAATATCGTCTAAACCATCATAGACAATAGCATTATCAATCCTACCTAAAGCGCCTTGCAATTTAGGAATATCGACGGCCCCATTCATACCAGGCTCAGTATCGAGTATGAATGTATTGATTTCTATGACTCGCTCGAATGGAAAACAAATAATGTCCATTACATATGAGCCAGTTTTTCAAACGCTTTTCTGTGGGTTCTCAATGCTAATTTGGACTCTGATTTAACAATTTGCTGTCCGTAAACTCCTGATAAATCGAGTTTTTTTGTGGCTTTAACTCTAGGTCTTTCAACCGCGCCCACACCATAAGATTCAATTTTCTTATTCATCGACCTTCACCTCTAAAGTAACCATTTAAAAGACATTATACTATCAACCCACCCAAAAAACATAACGTCGTGTGAGGTGGCGAAGCAACGCTATGACTCAACGAAATGACTGCACTGTCAACAAAAACGCCTTCTAAACTGAACATGCTACCCGTGTAAAGCGAGTACAAGCCATAATCTTGTTATCATCGCTATTGCCCTTAACACCAACAACATCCCCCTCTGTCTGGTACAGCGCCAGCAGAAAAAACGGTGATCAGTTCACTTTATGATAGTGATCTTCACATCATCTTGTCACGATTAAGAGCACTGATGAGGTATTCGACGCTTTGGCAGTATGCGCACGTGCATTGTTCTGGGCGAGATATCAAAATGCCCCCCTGTTTTAGCCCATATTGGGTGTCACTTCATATCGAATATCAAACGAAAAAGGAACGATGCAAGGGGTGTACTTGGCGCTCTCATTGAGCCCCTTTTTCATGGCGTCGGTACAAGTCGGTTGCCATGGTCACTGCGATGCACACTGTCTCAAAGGGCCTCAATTACCACGATGGTGTCTCAGGGTGAAACGCCCATGTCTGCAAGAATCTGCGGCAGCTACAACATGTCTATCATTAACATCGGGTAAAGTAAGGCCATCAATTAAAGGCTCATACCCTTCAATCAAACAGTCGGGAACATTCGCGTTCATTAACTGTCGAGTTCTTTGCAGTTGTTCTGTATTTAGCTCTGGCCTATTTTTCAGTAGATTTCGAGTCCATTCATCATGTATTTGTTCTGTCCATCGCGCTCTAAACAGGCCAGTGTTGGCCAAGTACATTAGGTAGCTTCGAAGCGGAGCTGGATACATGACACATGCGTCTAGAATTACCGTATATGACGCCATTAATATCCCATATCCATCTCTTGGTCTAATGCCGATAGTTCAGCAAGATTAGCTAGTCTGTTCTCTTCTAGGCGGTGCTTGTACTCCATAAGATCAGCATAAGCTACCTTTCTACGGTTGCCAGTACGACTAAACGAAATATCACCAGAATCCAGAAGCTTAATGAAAGTAGGACGAGACATGCTTAGCATATCAGCACCTTCTTGCGTTGTGAGTTCCGCATGAATAGGTGTGATGCTAACAGAGTTGCCTTGACCTAATTGAGTTAGCACCTCGATCATCATATTTAATGCGCTTGCTGGAATAGTGACTTCGTGAGTCTTACCAGACTTATCGACAACATTAATCCTTTGAGCCTCACCATTAATTTCTATAACGGCTGACAACTCTTGGCTACCAAGCTTGGCCAGTGCCATTTCTTCAGCGCTTGGCAATTTTGTAGCAGTATTCATTGTGTTTCTCTCTAGTTTTTAGTTTCTGATGTCATGGTATACAAATCTGCATACCATGAGGTTATTCGAAATATTCGAATAAGTCAACATTCGAAATATTCGAAAATAAGAGAATGTCACATTATCGTTGGACTTAGTGCTCGTAGTCGGCTTAGTTTAATGTCTATCAATGCATGCTTAACTATCTTTAATCATAGTACTTCGATATGTCGTGGATGAGTAAAACTAACCACGAGTGCGTAAACGTCGTCTACTCAACAATAACTTCCACTTCACAGACTGAAGTCCTCCCCTTGCACGTTCTCCCTCTGAAATCCCCCCCTTTATTGCTTAGGTCAAATCTGCCGCTATCAAATTCTGACTCAAACTCATAAGGCGATATCTAACGTCCTAACGACTAACGACTAACGACTAACGTCTAGAGGCGGTCAATGAGGTGGACGTAGAAAGGTCACCTAACGGAGCAGAAGAAGCTTTCAAGCTTGGCGGTACTTGGCGAATTCGATCGAAGGCGCATCCTAGGCTTGGGGGCAGAGGCGAAGCTCGGGGGAATTTGGAGGGGGGGCACGTCTTTTTCAAGACATCGGCACAAGTCGGTTGCGATGTGCACGGTAATGCAAACTGTCTCAAAGGGGCCTCAATTACCATGATGGTGTCTCAGGGTGACACCATCATGGTAAGTCTCTAATTTTATTTGGATTTTCGGGCTGAGTGAAAATAGCCCTAAGGCGCTACAAGCCTTGGATTAAAACTTCAAACGGTGAGAATACTGCCGACGGTGGTCTCTCTATGAGTTGTTTTTCATGAGAGCGTTTACCAGCATACGTAAGATTATTTAGCTTTAAGCGTTAACATAGTAATCACAGCAACGGTGCCAAATCTTGAAATTAACAGTGCCATCTATAATATTTAAGACTTTACGGGGTATGCTCATTGCGAAATGAGACAGCAACCTCAGATAAAGCTAAAGGCTCATATCAAATTTATTTGTTGGTGAGCTTGGTTGTGAAACTCTCTTACCCATGCGACTAATCGTTTCTCTCACATAGTCCCAATACCCAGGTACATCAAGCGTTTTTGCTTGCAATGTTTGAGGGACAAATCGACTCATCTCGCTGTTGAAGTCTGCCTTGACTGCATCATTTTCAGTTAGGTTTTTTATTTGCCTGCCCAGCGCAATCAAAAAATCATCGCGCTCTTTGTCGCGGGCCTCTAGTTTGTTGTTGATTAACTGGTTATTGACCTCAATGCCTCTTTGATTTAGCCACACAATATCCCATACATCGCGGGGCTTAATTCGCCTTGCCCTGTATGCTAGAGCAATGAATTTATCCGCTAAAATTTCGTCCATTGTTTGACAACGGATCAGCATACCTTCTGTTTGTGTGTCGATTCCGTAGTGATTTATAGGCACTCGATTTGTCAAATCGAAAGAGGGTAAAGCACAAACATCAATGTGCATTTTCTGTCTGGGCAGATCAGCACGGTTTGGTTCTTTCTCGATGCTGATTTTCCACGATGATGTATTCCCTTGCTTGTCTGGGCTAGGTTTATTGACGTATACAGGTGTCTCATGTTTCTTTTGCAAAAAGCTCTGTATTTCATCCTCAAGCCCATCAAACATCGATGGCTTAAAATCATGACCACCATTAAAGTCTAAGTCTTCAGATAACCGAGAGCTGTTGTAGCAAAGGCGTAGTGAGGTACCGCCAATGAAGGTGAGTCTTTGTAGTGCCCCGTGTTCTGTCATGACATGCAAAATATCATGATGAAGTATCTCTTTTTCGATCACTTCAACAACGGGTGCTAACTCAGGGTTACGTTTTAGAATTTCGTCTATTTTTTGTTTTAGCATAGTAGAGAGCCTAGTTAGTGATTTATCATTTGTAGGTTTCGTTTACAGCTTTTTAAATCGGCTAATGCTCGATGAGGCATAGCTCGATACATTTTCACCTCTTCGTCGAAGAATAGGTCATTTTCAAGCTGTGATACTTTGTGCTTAGTATGTGTAAACTCAACCACTCCGTAGCGAGTTTTAAATGTCCCACTTCGCCCCCGAGTCATTAGAGTCAGGCGATCCATAATGATTTGAGATATCTTTCCAGTACGTGATAATTCACTCTCTAAACTTATATAACTTAGGTAGCCAGGCCTTAATTTACGGGCGACTTCATATATTGCAGTTCGGGGATTTGGAGGGGTGATTGTGCTTTCAAAGAGACCATTAGCGATTCGATTAATGGTGCCTTTTTTAACACAGTCGTACAGAAATTTGTTAAAACGGGGTGTTTGTTCGACATTGAGAAGGTAGGCAAGTTCAGCCTTACTGAATACGCCTTTGCCAAATTTACTTGATTCAGCCATCGCTGAAATTAGTTTTTCTACCTTAGTCACTGGTCTACACTAAGTTACTTAATCTGTAATTTAGTGTAGACCATGTTGTGGATAAAAGAAATGGTGGTATCCATCAGAAAAAATACAGGACATATATTTGACAAGGAAACTTGGTTATTGGAGGCGGCTGCCATTTTTCAATACAAATTATCCATGCTTGTTACAACTTGCTCGGCCTGCCCCTGAGGAGCGGGGTTGCGCAAGCGGATGATCAATATCGCATGTTCAGCTGACTGTACAAGTAGAGTAGTGAAGACTATTTTTGTTCCGTTAAACGTACATGTGGAGGTTCTTATGAGAATCGTATCTTTTACTGAAGCGAGAAATGCTCTTAAAGCTGTTTTAGACGGTGTCGTTAATGACGCAGATACAACAGTCATTACTCATACAAGGTTCGAAAGTACGCACTTCCTCCATGGTCAGCGGTTTGGAATTCGCCTTGAGCATGAGATGGTGATGGATGAAGGGATGCTTGAACGCTTAAAAGTGACGCTGACTGAAAAAATTGAGCAATTGAATATGGATCATCAAGAGCTTCAGCATGGTGGTGATATCAAAAGTATCATTTGGCAACGGTTTGGTGGGGGGGGGGGGAACAAAGCGTCACGTCAGAAAGGGTTACGAGAGTACAGTGATAATTTGCACAAAGAAGCACAAGATCTCCTGGCTGAATGCCAAGAGATCAAAACGGTTAAGCAATTACAGTTGCGCTTAAAGCAGCGTATTGAGACGTCTCGCTTTAACAATCCGTTTTTTTCAAATAGATCCGTCTGAGTTGTTTTCCTGATTGTGTTTGAAATGGGTAATTAAAGGATGGAGTTCGACGGATAAAGTAAAAAGGCCTGCAAATAAGTAAGCTCTTTATCTTTAGCTAATTCAATAACAGCATGGCCTAATTGAACCCAATTGCTCGACATAATAGCGGGTGGCCGCTTGCAAAATGTCAGCTCGACCTTCTTCGTGATCTGTATTTATGGGCGTACGAGCGTTCAACAAAAGAATACCTAGGTGTGAAACCAGAGTTAGTAAAACCTGATCAACAGCGCCTGCAATATCGAGCGAAGATAAAGGAGATAGTTAAACAAGTCATACTGACACCAGAGTCACCGCCCCTTGATATCATAGAATCACTGATAAGCCACGAGCAAGAAACGGATAGGCAAAACATCAGCGCCCTTGCATTAGAAGAGATAAGACGAATTCACGAAGGAGCCTTGGCTTTTGATTTTTAGGATCCTTTGTTTTTTACCATCACAATAGCTTAGTGCCTCTTCGCGACTCAGCAAGGTCATTTCTTCTAAGTTTTTCACTCTTTCACCTAACAACCCCAAAGTTGTATTGAACTCCATTAACAACTTCTAAGCTTTTGACACGCAAGTGTTCATCAAACTCTATTGACAGAAAAAGGTGACCTTCCCTCTCTAAAATATTAATAAAGTTCATGCACATTTGACGAATTCGGGACAGATTTTCGGATGCGTGCTTATCGGTGATTCGACTGTCGTGGCTAAAAATAGAGAAAGCATGGCCGTGCAATGGCACATAAATGAATAGGGTTTCTCCTGTGATCTAAATGTCATGTTAACCAAATTGTTAATAGCGGCACAAATATGTGCAAAGTGTATCTCATATTGAGAGGAATTGTTAAGGTTTGGCGTGCGGATAGTGTTTTAGTTGGTTATTGTGTGGCAATATTTGCTCATAAATTCATCAGGGAAATGAACATGGATAGATTCAACAAGCGGGTAATATGTGGCTTGGTTGCAGCAGCCTTAGTTGGTTGTAATGATGATAGTTCTTCCAACTCCTCATCTCAACCACAAACTCAAGTCAGATCAATCGGAACTGAACTGGTATCAGGTAAAATCACATCATCAACCAATGAGCCTATATCAAAGGGTGAAGTGACCCTTATTTTTCAAGACTCAGAAGGCTCGGCGATCACCGAATTTACAACCTTGTCAGATGATGGAGGCTTCTATAAAGCGGTTATCCCTGAGCTGATGGCTTCGACTCACCAAGCCGCTAAATTAGTTGTGGCATTTAACAAACTAGGATTTGCGTCAAACGAGAAAGTGGTGGATGTTGATTTAGACTCCATGAGAGTTTCAGTCGATGCAACCCTTGCCCCTGTTACTGTAAGCACAATCAAAAGATCTGACTTAGAGGACATCGTTGTCTCATCTAATGGCACCCCTAGTTTACGCTTTTCTTTGGTTAAGAATAGCCAAGGTGAGAAGCGTATTCTTGTTGGTAACGTAATGGCGGCGGCAGACGAAGATATTGAACTCTCAATCGATTTGCCGGTGGCGAATATTCCTGAAGATGTAGAAGCTATTAACAGTGAAATTGCTTATTTTGACTCCAGCAATATTGATGATCTACAAAGCTTCCCCGGTGATTTTGTCGGCCAAGGCGAGACGGAAGACCAAGGTCAAGGTGTGAGCTTTAACCCGGCTGATGAGGATGAATCTTATCGCTTAGTCTCTAGTACATTTAGTCAAATAAAATTAACCGATGAGAATCAAGAACCTTTACCTTTGCAGGATATATTAGCAAGCTCAGACTCGTCACCATCGATGATGATGATGGTACCAAAAGGTTCATATTCAACCATTCAACGTGACTTCGACCTTAATACTGACAATATCCAAATCCCTATTTATGTTTACTACAGCTCTAAAGGTTGGCAATACGTCGGTAATGGAGTGCTGACGACTGACTCTGCCGGTCAGAGTCCCGCTCTCCCAGAAGACGTTAACATGGATGAAGATGGAAATATTAATCTTGATGGCACTGAAGACATTCAGCTCTATGTAAAGGTTGAAATCACCGAGGCGAATGAATGGATTCAGTGGATAAACTTAGATTGGCCAATCAAAACGGGCGAAAACATTGAAATGTGTTTCGACGGAACGGCAACTTATGGTAACGGAGAAGCGTTTTATGGCTATGTCTGGTTTACTCTGCCTGACGGAGGTTCAGACTGGGCTTATGCTGAAAATGGTACCTTCCAATACCGTGCCAATGTGTTAGGTGAAGAAGCCGATATAATCAATGCAACTAATTGGTCAGTCAGCCTTACCAATACAAAAACAGGTGCTCGAGAAGAGATTGTGTTACCGGATAATCTTGTTGCTGGTGCATGTAATGAGATCCCACCAAAACAGTTAATCAACCCATATTCATGTGAAGTGACGGGGTATGTGTATCAGTCCGATGGCGCAACTCCAATACAAAATATATTCGTAGAGATCACGAGTGAACGAAGCAGAGAATTCGCCACCACGAATGAGCTAGGCGCTTATTCGCAAGCTGTGCTTTGTGATGCACCTTTAACCATTACGGCTTTAGGACAAGATAAGCAGACCGTTTCTTCAAGTGCCTCTCCTGCAGTCGTCGACTTCTCTAAAGAAAATCAGCCTCCAATCTTAGCGGCTCTTCGTCGAGGTAGTGAAGACATCAAAATTGATCAAAGCGTTTTATTTTCTTGGTCTGTTTCAGACCCTGATGGTGATGCAACTAACGTTGATGTTACCTGTGAAGCCAATGACGATTGTCTAGTAACTGAAGATGGTAACAATGCTGTTGTCGAATTTAATACTATCGGTTCAAAATTGGTGACAATTTCTGCCTCTGACGGTAAAGCGACGACTAAGCAGAGCTTCCCTATTAACGTCAGAGATACCGACAATTTCGCTCCTGAAATCATAGGTTTTGAGGTTAACGGTACTTTATACTCCGTAAGTGAAAAGGTCACCGTTCAACAAAATAGTGAGGTGAATGTTACTGCAACAGTACGAGACCGTAATGGTGATACTTTAACTTCTGTTTGGGTTGGATGTGAAGATTCATCGTCTTTCCTTTGTTCTGTTAATACTGAGACAATAGAATCTAAAACCCTGACTTTAAATGTCACCGATGATCACTCGAACCCATTAACGACTACCGCGGGAATGACTGTTAATGTCGTTGATGATAGCGCCCCTGTTATTTCAATCCTAAGTGCAACGCCAACATTAGTAGGCAGCGACGGTAGTAGTAATATTATACCCATTACCCTCTTTGCTGAGTTCTCTGATGACTTCACGCCATATTCAGAACTTATCTATACTTGGCTTCTTACTGACCAAGATGGTCAAGACTTCTCTGATCTCCTTGGTGATGATCCAAAAGTCAGTATTGTGCTTCCCAAAGGATCGCTTGCGATTGGTGAGTACACCGCCCTATTGTCAGTGACCGATAACGCTTTAGAACCTCAGACTGTGACCGAAAGCGTAAGCTTTACCGTGCAAGATAATACTCAACCAACGGTGATACTGGTTTCTGATGTAACGGAGGAAGTCATCCCTTCTGAAACTTTTTTTGGAAATGAGATCAACCTTACTTCTACGGTATCCGATGATGACGGTATCGAAAATGTCACCATTACTTGGACAATGAAGCAAGGTGATAGCGATTTATCAAGTAGTTTAAATTTAACTGATGACCAACTCAAAGCTACGATCCCCGCTGGTACTCTTGCTGAAGGGGTCTTTGTAGTCTCAGTCACCGCTATGGATGAATATGGACTAGAGGCAACCTCTCAAGTATCAATAACGATTAATGAGGATCAAGCTCCTACTATTTCCGCATTTACGGCGACACCTTCCAGCCAAAATGCGACGGAAGATGGTGTCAACAGTGAGAACATTGAACTCATAGTGAACGCCATTGATGATTATGATTCATCTCTGACATACCAATGGTCATTTGAGCCTCAGATCCCTGCTCAACTTGACACTGACAAAGCAACAATCAGCGCTGGAAGCATTGGTATTGGCAGTTATCAAGCAACGATATCTGTTATCGATAAGTTAAATCAAAGCTCAACACAATCTATCTCGTTTTCAGTACTGGATTTCAGTGGAAACGTGGGAATCATTATTGAATAATTTTGCAAAGGAAATGTTATGAACTATCAATTTGTGATGAAACCGCTGGCAGTCATGATTGCTGCTACCTTCGCTCTAGCTGGGTGTCAGAGTGAAACCGCCTCTAGCGATAGCGGAGCTGCACCGGCAAAAAGTGCCTCCATTCAACTTGGCGTAAAGTTTCCGACACCAGAAGTTGGCGCTTCATGGGTTGGTGCAGCCTCTGAAATCGAAGTTAGCTTTTTTCGCAATGATTTAGTCGGGTCACTTGATGAGGCTGAAGACTATGTTGATGCGATGTCTGACTGTTATGACTCAGATAAAAGTAACAACGGTGAAGGTTTATCTTCTATTGGTGATGTGGAATTAGAGTGTTGGGAGTTGCCTGAAAATGGCTTACGTCAACGTTTAGCGAAACAAGCGGTACTTACTCCTGATTCTGCGACTGCATCTATTGATTTAATTCCTGGTAAATATCGTGTCGAAGCTGAATTTTTCGATGAAAGTTATGAAACGAGAGAGACCAGTGTTAGCTATATTGAGATTGGCGAGGGCTCACATCAAATAGCCCTACGTGGTATGTCAGCGACATGGACGGCTGAAACACCTATCGAGTTGCAACTTCTTAACCAAAACTCACCTCTTGACTGGGATCCTGATTCCGATGGAACTCAAACTCCAGCTGAAGCTTTAGGGATCACTGGCAGCCTGATCGGTTTACACTTACCGAGCCTTCTGTCCTATCCTGATGGCATGCCCCAAGATTATAATGCATCTGATGGCCTGCTTGAATGGTTTCATCCGTACGTTCAAACAGCTAATGTAGATGATGGCGAATCCAGTATTTACGTTCCTGTTTGGCGCGTCTCTGACGGCGCTAATAATGAGAAGGATCTTCACCCTGTAAATGAATGGAATTATGAATGGGATGAAACTGACAATGGCTATGAAAGTTCAGGGGATGGGAAATGGTCAAGCTATGCCGCACTTTGGCAAGAATACGGTGAAGGAACCAATACCGCTTACCCTGAGTTAGGGACGCGAGGCGTGGAACTGTATCAGGAGGCTAGTGGCTTATCTATCTATAATAACGCTTATGTTAAATTTGGTGTGCCGAGTGATTTTTCATCAGAGGATGACACAGAAACCGAACGCAATATTTATTACACTCAAGATGATTACACATATTGGGACCATGAGTTACAACAGAGTGTCACTATTGAACTAAAAATCGCTGAGATTGGTACAGATATAGAGACAGATAAATGGGGTCAATTGTATTTTAATATCTTAAACGGCCGAGAAAACACGGTAGTTGATGGCAGTACCATTACTGGTTATTTAATCGAAGTGATGGAGTCTGGTACAAACGCTAGTGAGTCAGCTCTCCCTGCCGCGTTTTTAGATGCTTCTCTTAATGAAATTGCAATGCAGCAAGGTCTGGTTGCTGGTTCAGCATCAACTTGTAATACTGCAGAGAACTCTTACCTTGATTATAGCAACCAATACTTATGGGATGAGGAGGCGTCACAATGGATTGCCGGAACCCTTAACCAACTGGCTCTAGGTCAAGGAAATGGAAACTACGGTTGGATGTATTCTAATCAGCTTGATGAGCTTGAAAATGAAGCTTCCAATACAAATCAGGCTATTGATTCGAACAATGCAGACATTGACTCTAATATTAATGCTGGTATTCCACAAGAGGATTTGCAAGGGTTATATGACGAGGCTGCAAGACTAGAAGCACAACTGGCTCTTATTGATGGTAATATACAAGCATTGGGTGTGGTTAATGCATCGTTTGAAACAACGTCGGATTTGAATGGCGATGGGACTGTTGAGCCTTTTGAGCCTGGTGTTTACCTTGAGGCTCCTTGGTCAGCATCTTGTGACCTTATTGTCGAACATAACTATGATAATGAAGACCTTTGGTATTCTGAAAGAACATACACACTAGATTGCCAGAATGTAGACGCTTCTGAGACCGTCTTAGCCTGGAGTGAGGAAGTAACCGTTGAAATGTGTATACAACCATTTACTTTGAAAGCTAATGAGTTAGCGATAACTTACTCTAGTGGTGGTGACGTAATTATTGATTAATGCGCTAAACGCTAAACAATAAGGGGGCTTTGCCCCCTTATTCTGCATTTTTAAGGAGTATATATGCAGAAATACCGAATGCTCATTTCCTTCGGTCTCGCGACATTAAGCCTATCTGCTCAGGCGACAGAATGGTTAATTGAATCTAATGACCAGTTTGACGGCGGTCAGTTTCATCTAGAAGAAATATATCGTTTTGAAAATGGCAACAGGTTGTGGTTGGGAGATGACGCTCATTTTGAATTGCCGCCTTTATTTTCCTCAGTCAATATTCACTATTTGTTACCAAATCAACAGTTAGCACCTATAACCCAACCCCATAATCAAAAAAAAGCAATTCAAACGGCATCGGAAGAGAGGACTCAACATGGTTTTAATATCGCAGGATTTAACCATCTAACAGACTCCGAAAGGCAATGTGATCGTTTTCGAATCGCCGTTTTAGATTCTGGTATAGACATCAACCATAATGCTTTATCTGAGGTTAATTTTGTCGATTCTTTTGACGCAACCAATAATAGCGAACAGGTGACCGATGATTACGGGCATGGAACTCACGTAACAGGCATTATTGCTGCAGAAAGCAATGGGATGATTCAAGGGGCTTGTTCAAGCGCAACAATTATGCCAGTTCGTTTTCTTAATTCATCGGGTGGCGGCTCTGTCGCTGATGCGATTAAAGGGATTCATTGGGCGATAGACCATTCTGCTGACATGATTAATCACTCTTGGAGTATTCTTAGTTACTCACAACCTTTATATGATGTTCTACGTGATGCTGATAATCGTGGCATTATCCAAGTGGCTGCTGCGGGTAACTCAAATTATGACACCGCAATCAATGATAGTTATCCCGCTTCTTTTTCAAAAAAAATGCCTCTATTGCTTTCTATTGCTAACTGGGACGATGCACAATCAAGTAGGGCTGTAACAAGCAATTATGGCTGGTCAAGCGTTGATTTAGCAGCGCCAGGAACGATGATTGCCAGTTTGGCGCCAAATAATCAAACCCGTGTTGACAGCGGAACTTCAATGGCAGCACCATGGGTATCTGCAGCATTGGCAATGAAAGCTCAAGCTAATAATACGATAAATGACGCAGAGCTAATCGCTGGCATTTTACAACAGTCTCAGTACCAATCGGCTCTGCTTGGGTATGTAAGGGATGGTAAACTTCTTAATGTAGCCCAATTAGACGACGTTAACTTGCCCTTATCACAAGCTCTAAGTATTCAACGACAAGACGATACGATTGTTTTTGATGGTTATGCGTTAAATGAAATTGCACAAATCCTATTTCACTCAGCTAAACCTGATAGTGAACCGCTAGATATTGAACTTTTAGCGCAGACTGCCACTACGTTAACCATACGTAATTGGGACCTTCCTGCGGGATGGTTTGAATTTATAAGCAACTCTGAGAGTTCCACACAACTTGGCTATACCCCTGAAACACCGTCCCCCAAGTACCTAACTAGCCGGCATTCAGATAGGGGTAACACTCTGACTTGGAGTGGTAATCACTATGTCGATCGATACATTATCTACAAAAAAAGAAATGGTAGATTCTATGAATTAGAAGCTGTCTTAGGACCAAATAATCAGTACTTAGATCACTCTGGTGAAGATAATGATATCTACAAGGTTCGCAGCCGATACGATATTAATGTTGGGGAAAGAGCAATTACGTTGAGCTCACCGCTCAGTGAGGTGTCGGATAGTTCAACATTGGCTTGGAACAGCGTTGAGTATGCCGATATTCCGATTGGCTCTAATGCGATATTGCCAATCCTAAGTGAGTATACAAAGCCGCAATTTACGTTATTGAATGATGACTCTAATTTGGTATTGGATTTGCGTGGCAACGAGCTTGTCATTGATACGGACACAGTACGAAGTGGCACCGTTCAAATCCTCGAAATGACGTCTGGGGATGTGATGAGTTGGCCTATCACTGTTTCTGATAATCCTCAGTGGCAAATTGATTATCAAGGTCAACCATTGACATTATTCCATGTAGATAGTGATGTTTTTTCAATGCAGAAACTTGCCAACAGCACGCTGAATATCTCGGGTCAATGGTTACAAAGTGATTCTTCACTTCAATTGGTATTAGACAGCCCCAATTGGCAATTTGGCAGTGCAACGGCGGTCGACGTCAACAATGGCACTCCAGTAAGCCTAGATACAACATTACACTCAATCATGATCGTACCACCGTCTGAAATATCATCCATAACACCTTTTAATATCACCATTGATTTCGAGCTTAATTCACTGGCTCAACCGAGCTCTAGTAGCGATAGTCGGTGTTTTATCGCGACCTCTCTTTATCAAGATGACCTCCCTAAGCTGACTTTCTACCGAGATTTTAGAGACCATCTATTATTAAACCTTCCTTATGGACACGAGTTTGTAGACTGGTATTACGAAAACTCACCAACGTGGGTTGAATGGTTTAATACAAAACCTCAGTTTAAATCGTTATTACGTCATCTCTTAGATGTCATTTGGTGGGCTGCGCAAAATCCATTTTTACTGTTTCTTATGCTCTTATTATCTGCAGTGAACATTTATCGCCGCCAATCTGCAAACACTTCATCCACAGCCTGACAGCTTATGGTGCTCTTTTCTATCAATACGGCGGCGTGGATAAGATGATCATCTTCCACGCCAAAGTGAGCTCTTCTAGTTTTTAAATGACCGACTGTGACTACTCACCGCCGATTAGGGCGATGCTTCTTAGCTTCAAAGGCGTAACTCAGTAAATAGAGTCGAACTTGGCTGTTGCTTGGTTTTGGTGTTTGGCTTTGCTGTTTTTCAATGACAACGAATTCAGAAGGTGAATCTTCTCGTTTTTAGGTATGTTGACTAAGTGGTGTAGTTTACGACGGTTGTTGTCAAACATTTTTGGGGGAAGGTTGTGCTCTAAACAAAACTGAGCTGCGGGCTGTTTACCATTGTGCCTAAATATATGATCTGATTACATCATTCGAATATAACTCACTTAATCAATATGAATGACTTAAGAAATACCTAAATTAATCCGCTCAAAGCGAACGCATAAGGTTATCAACGAGCGGATAACCATTTCCTTTAGGGCATGGAGCATGTCAATGTTCATCAAATGACATTTTTTTTCACATCCGATCCGGCTACCTGCGCCCTTTCTTGATCTTCCACTACAGTTTTGACTGTAAACTGTAGTAAAATTACGCTAATTTGTTTTTATACCGATTTATTTTGAATTGAACGAGGTCAGTCCTATGTCAGCTAAGAAGCCAATGGCTCTAGTGATCCTTGACGGTTACGGTTACCGTCAAGACAACCAAGACAACGCTATCGCGAACGCTAATACACCTGTATTAGACGGTCTTATTGCTAACCAACCTAACACGCTAATCTCGGCTTCTGGCTTAGATGTAGGCTTACCTGATGGCCAAATGGGTAACTCTGAAGTGGGTCACACCAACATCGGTGCGGGTCGCGTGGTATACCAAGATCTTACTCGTATTACTAAGTCAATTTCAGACGGCGAGTTCGGCCAAACTGAAACGCTAGTTAACGCTATCGATAAAGCGGTGAAAGCTGAGAAAGCGGTTCACATCATGGGTCTGATGTCTCCAGGTGGCGTTCACTCGCATGAAGACCACATCTACGCAGCAGTTGAAATGGCAGCAGAGCGTGGCGCAGAGAAAATTTACCTACACGCATTCCTAGACGGCCGTGATACGCCGCCACGTAGCGCTGAAAACACACTTGCACGCTTCCAAGCGTTGTTCGCTAAGCTAGGTAAAGGCCGTGTGGCTTCTCTTATTGGTCGTTACTACGCAATGGACCGTGATAACAACTGGGATCGCGTTCAAGAATCTTACGACCTGCTGACTCAAGCAAAAGCAGAGTTCACATTCGACACTGCAGTGGCTGGTCTAGAAGCGGCTTATGCTCGTGATGAAAACGATGAGTTCGTTAAAGCGACTGAAATCAAAGCGGAAGGCGAAGAGTCTGCCGCTATCGTGGATGGCGATGCAGTTATCTTCATGAACTACCGTGCTGACCGTGCTCGTGAAATTACACGTGCATTCGTGCCTGATTTCGATGGTTTTGCTCGTAACGTATTCCCAGCGATCGATTTCGTGATGCTGACTCAATATGCGGCAGACATCCCGCTTCTATGTGCATTCCCACCGGCTTCTCTAGAGAACACTTACGGTGAATGGCTATCGAAGCAAGGTAAAACGCAGCTACGTATCTCTGAAACAGAGAAATACGCGCACGTGACGTTCTTCTTCAACGGCGGTAAAGAAGACGAGTTTGAAGGCGAAGAGCGTCAGCTTGTTGCTTCTCCAAAAGTCGCAACGTACGACCTGCAGCCAGAAATGAGCGCGCCAGAGCTAACTGAAAAGCTGGTTGCAGCAATCAAAGGCGGCAAATACGACGCTATCGTTTGTAACTTCCCTAACTGTGACATGGTTGGCCACACTGGCGTTTACGATGCAGCGGTTAAAGCGGTAGAGTCGCTAGACGAATGTCTTGGCAAAGTGGTTGAAGCAATCAAAGAAGCTGACGGCCAACTGCTTATCACAGCGGACCACGGTAACGCGGAAATGATGGTAAACCCAGAAACGGGCGGCATCCACACAGCGCACACTAACCTACCTGTTCCACTTATCTACGTAGGCAGCAAAAACGTTGAGTTCAAAGAAGGCGGTAAGCTGTCTGACTTAGCACCAACGATGCTTTCTCTGTCTGGTATTGATATCCCAGCAGAAATGTCAGGTGATGTGATCGTTAAGTAGCTTTTAACTTTCATCGAATACTAGAACGGCTGCACGCGAGTGTGGCCGTTTTTTTGTATCTGGAATTTGAGTATAGATACGGGATGCGAGTAAACGGGATACGAAGAGCTTTAAGAGCAGATTCGGGATGCGGGTAATCGAGATGCGAAGAGCTTAAGGGCAGGAATTGGGTGAGAAAAATATGCAGGGGAGAACAGAAGGACACGACCTTAAACAAAAGACGAAAAGAACGGCCTTGATAAATATCGAAAGAGTGACATTGCTTGGATGATTAGGTAGCTTAAGGCCCATACTATACTTGTCTTTTACCTTACCTCTAGGTTGTTTATATGAACTCAAACCGTTGGAAGCAACGACTGCAAAACTTAATGAAAGCGCAGCAAAGGCTTGAGAGAGCGTGCTCACAAGATAGCTACAATGAGTTAGAGCTCGCTGGGTTAGTACACACTTTTAAGTTTTCCTTTGAGCTGACATGGAAGACCCTTAAAGATTTACTTGAGTTTGAAGGGTTTGATGTGGCTTCGCCGAGGAGCGTTTTTCGTACGGCCTTAGAAGCTAAGCACCTATCTTCGGAGCAGTGTGAGATTATGCTTGAAGCACTCATAAAACGAAATTTATTGTCCCACACTTATGATGAGGAAAATGTCCTTGAAGCTCAGTCACTGATCTTAGAGTCATTTTCACCAGTGATAGGGCAAGTCACACTCTATTTAAAGCTTAAATGTGATCAAGAGGGTCAATGCGAACAAGAGGTTAAATGTGATCGATAGTTATTTGGTTCAACCAGACTCTGTCGGCCTTAAGCCTCATCAGTATCAGCTGATTGAGGATATTGTTTTGAACCATGTCTCAGTCATTCATGCCTGGGTGTTTGGTTCTAGAGCCCTTGGAACTTATAAAGATAACTCCGACATCGATATTGTTATCGAGGGGCACGGTATTTCGTTAAGTGTCGTCGCAGGCTTACAAGATCGTTTAGAACAGTCGTCGCTTCCATTCAAGGTTGACTTGCTCGTGAAGCATAGAATTACATCAAGTGAGTTACTTGCCCATATTGACACTTATGGGATTAAACTAAAGTAACCGAGGAGAAAAATACAAGTCAACTATGTATTTTTTCGTTGCCCTAGTTAGTACTACATGTTCGTTTAATTGTACAAGTGGGCGCAAGGGGACTATACTTGTTCCATAAACTGTACATATGGGGTTTCTTATGAGAATCGTATCTTTTACTGAAGCTAGAAATGGTCTCAAAGCTGTTTTGGACGGTGTTGTTAATGATGCTGATACAACAGTCATTACACGTCGTGATTCTGAAGATGCTGTGGTTATGTCTTTAGACTACTACAACAGCCTTATGGAGACCGTTCACTTACTTCGTTCACCTCAAAACGTTGAGCATTTAAATCGCTCCATAGCACAGTATCGTGCTGGAAAAACAACAGCCCGAGAGCTGATTGATGAGTAGTCGTCAACGTTTACTATCGTGGACAGATGACGCTTGGGACGACTACCTGTATTGGCAGACTCAAGACAAGAAGACGTTAAAGCGTGTCAACAAACTTATTAATGATGTGAAGCGTTCTTCATTTGATGGCATTGGTAAGCCAGAACCGTTAAAAGAGAACTTGTCTGGGTTTTGGTCTCGTCGCATTGACGATACCAATAGGCTTGTCTATGCAGTCGATGATCAAGCGATAACGATAATTTCGTGTCGTTACCACTACTAATATGTTGTCTGATGATAATGGCGCTTCTTGATGGTGAAATTTTATATTATTGATCTAGCGAGATAAGGTTTGCTTCTTTTTATTTAAGACCGAACGCTCAAAATCCAACAACCACTCCTTGCGGTTCATGCCGCCGGTGTAGCCGGTTAATGTACCGTTTGCACCAATCACTCGATGGCAGGGTACAACAATACTGAACGGATTCTTGCCGTTCGCACCACCCACAGCCCTTACGGCTTTTGGGTTGTCCATTCTCTTTGCTTGCTCACCGTAACTGATGGTTTTGCCATAAGGAATGGTCGTTAAAGCCTGCCAAGCGGCTTTTTGAAAGTCAGTGCCTTTTATCGCTCTTAATGGCAAATCGAATTCTGTTCGTTGACCTGCAAAGTACTCATCTAACTGTTTCGCTGCCAGTTGGCAAAGGCTATCTGGATTGCTAGTCAATAACTCTTCATGATTTACATGGTCAATTTCAATAATCGACACACCATTGCTCACAATGATCATCTTGCCAATTGGTGCGTCATAAAGCATTTTGTAAGTGGTGTCTTCCATGGATTGTTTCCCTCTTTCTCGCATTTTCTTGAAGTTTGGTTCGTAATGCGCAACGCGCTACACTCTCTGTATGATTAAAACATTCAAGCATAAAGGCCTCAAAAATTTTTTGAGACTGGCAGCAAAGCCGGTATTCAAGCTAAGCATGAGCGTAAGCTTAGGATGCAGTTGGCAGCTATAGATACTGCAACCATTATTGATGATGTTGATCTACCTGGTTTAAGCTTCACCCATTAAAAGGGGATAGAGATGGTATTTGGTCAATCACAGTAAATGGTAATTGGCGTATTACTTTCGAATTTATTGATGGTAATGCCTATATTTTAAATTATGAGGATTATCACTAATGAGTATGCACAACCCTCCTCACCCAGGTGAGTTTATTTATGACCTATATATGGAACCGTTTGGTTATAGCTGTCGTTTTGTTGCAAAGCAACTTGATGTATCACCTTCTACGCTGAATCGTGTTCTTAAAGGCCAAAGTGCAGTTTCTCCTGAAATGGCTTTACGTCTTTCCAAGTCATTGGGTAGAACTCCGGAGAGTTGGTTAACAATGCAGGATCACTATGATCTGTGGCAAGCAAAACAGAACGTTAATCTAGCGAAGGTAAATACGATCAACTTTGCTTTAGCGACATAAATATAACGAAGATGGACTAAGCGCTGCGCAGTCAGCGTTTGTCTTCCAGTTTTTGGTTTGTACTATCCCTCTTCGCATCCCGGTTACTCGCACCCCGTATCTGCTTTAGCTCTAACACGAAGTGCAAAACAATACCCTGAAGCACCACCGACAATGTTCCCCAAGGCTAAGCCTATAAACAGTCCTTCGACGCCATCAATTTGGCTGCCGATCCACGCAAAGGGCAAGGTAAAGACAAACAAACGCATGAAGCTCCATTGAAAGGCTTTGAGTGGTTGATGCATGGCATTCATGCCGCTGATCAGCATCATCACAATACCTTGGAATCCATAGCTAAAGGGGACGACCAACAGGTAATGCCACAAAATGCCTCGTACGGATTCTTCTTGAGAGAACAGGGCGGCTAAAGGAATGCTTAGCGGCACCATCATTAAGAAAATCAAACCTTGGAACATCACGGCAAAACGCATACTGAGAAACAGTGCTTTAAAGCTGCGTTGAGGGTTGTTTGCGCCAAAGTTCTGCGCCATGAAAGGTGTAAGTGCTGAAGTCAGAGACATCAATACAATGATAAGAATTGACTCAATACGCTGGGCAGCACCATAAGCAGCAACGGCTTCGGTTCCTTGTTTGGCCAACATCATCATTATGATGGCACCGGCTAATGGATTCAGAGCGTTAGACAGAGCGGCTGGTGTGCCTATTTTTAGGATTTGTCGCCAGTCACTGACGATGTTTTTCAGCTTAGGAGGAGCAAGCAGTTTTTCTCGCACGGTCAACACGTACAGTGAGCCACACAAAGCACCAAACCAGCTGAAACCACTGGCAATTGCAGCGCCTTGAATGCCTAATTCAGGGAAGGGGCCGTATCCAAAAATGAGCAAAGGGTCGAGAACGCCGTTGATTAACCCTGCCAGCATCATGATTTTAGCGGGCGTCTTGGTATCGCCACTGGCACGAATGGCACTGTTGCCTGCCATTGGGATCACTAATAGGGGAATGGTGACATACCAGATCAGCATGTACTCGGATATCAGAGGCAGTAACTTTGCTTCGGCACCTAATAAAGTAAATAAGGGTTCGAGTGAGATAATGCCAACGGCGGAAGCGCAACAGACGAGAAGTAGCGCGAGCAATAATCCATGGCAGGTAAATCTCGCCGCATTTTGCGCGCAGCCTTGGCCAAGCAACCGCCCAATACACGTCGAAAGGCCGATACCTATCCCCATGGTGATGCAGTTAATCGCAAAGGTGATTGGGAAGGTAAAGCTCACCGCAGCAAGGGCTTGCGTACCGAGCAATGAGATAAAGAAAGTATCGACGAGGTTAAACATCAAGATCGCCACCATACCGAATATGGTCGGTATGGTCATGGTACGCAATGTACTCTCAATTGGGGCGGTTAATAGCCCGTGCTTATCTTGCATGCAAAACGCCGATAGAAACCAAAAGCGTAGGATAAACAGATGCGGCTTGGAAAGAAAGATGCGAGTAAACGAGATTCGGGATGCGAAGAGCTTGAAGAGCAGATACAAATAGCTAGATGAGGGTAACGGGATGCGAGATACGAAAAGCAAAAACAAAGAAGGCGATTCTCTTGTCTTCTGCTCTTCGCTACTCGTTTACCCGCATCCCGCATCTGCCTTTAAGCTCTTCGCTACTCGTTTACCCGTATCTCGCATCTGCTCTTATCTTTAAGCTCTTCGCATCTCGTTTACTCGCATCCCGTATCTGCCCCTCAGATCACAATTTTTATCTTTTCCCCCTTGGGTTCTTCCACATCGCCCCAACATATTGGGTAACCCCATGCCAATCGTGGCAACTATCAAATTAAATGGAAATTATCAGGAGATCCGACCGATGAATATCCGTCCTCTACACGACCGAGTTATCGTTGAGCGCCAAGAAGTTGAATCTAAATCTGCTGGTGGCATCGTTCTAACTGGTTCTGCCGCTGAAAAATCAACGCGCGGTACTATTCTAGCTGTTGGCAAAGGCCGCATTTTAGAAAATGGTTCAGTACAACCATTGGACGTTAAAGTTGGCGATACAGTTATCTTTTCTGAAGGCTACGGCACTAAAACTGAAAAGATCGACGGCAAAGAAGTTCTGATCATGTCTGAAAACGACATCATGGCGATCGTTGAGTAATCCGCGCCACACATTGAACTGATTTAATAAAGAATTTTAAAGGAAATAAAGATGGCTGCTAAAGACGTTAAATTTGGTAACGACGCACGTATTAAAATGCTAGAAGGTGTAAACGTTCTGGCTGACGCAGTAAAAGTAACGCTAGGCCCTAAAGGCCGTAACGTTGTTCTAGACAAATCATTTGGCGCACCAACTATTACTAAAGATGGTGTTTCTGTTGCACGTGAAATCGAGCTTGAAGACAAGTTCCAAAACATGGGCGCACAAATGGTTAAAGAAGTGGCTTCGCAAGCGAACGACGCTGCGGGCGACGGTACAACTACAGCTACAGTTCTAGCTCAAGCTATCATCACTGAAGGCCTAAAAGCGGTTGCAGCTGGCATGAACCCAATGGACCTTAAGCGCGGTATCGACAAAGCGGTACTTGCTGCTGTTGAAGAGCTAAAAGGTCTTTCTGTTCCATGTGCTGATACTAAAGCTATCGCGCAAGTAGGTACTATCTCTGCAAACTCTGACGCGACAGTAGGTAACATCATTGCAGAAGCGATGGAAAAAGTAGGCCGTGATGGCGTAATTACGGTTGAAGAAGGTCAGGCTCTACAAGACGAGCTAGACGTGGTTGAAGGTATGCAGTTCGATCGCGGTTATCTGTCTCCTTACTTCATCAACAACCAAGAAGCAGGTTCTGTTGATCTAGAAAGCCCATTCATCCTTCTTATCGACAAGAAAGTTTCAAACATCCGTGAACTTCTTCCGACTCTAGAAGCAGTAGCTAAGGCATCTCGTCCACTTCTAATCATCGCTGAAGATGTAGAAGGCGAAGCGCTTGCAACTCTAGTTGTAAACAACATGCGCGGCATCGTGAAAGTTGCGGCTGTTAAAGCACCTGGTTTCGGTGACCGTCGTAAAGCAATGCTACAAGACATCGCTATCCTAACTGGCGGTACGGTTATCTCTGAAGAGATCGGTCTAGACCTAGAGAAAGTAACGCTAGAAGACTTAGGTCAAGCTAAGCGTGTAACGATCACTAAAGAAAACTCAACCATCATCGATGGCGCGGGTGAAGAAGCGATGATCCAAGGTCGCGTTTCTCAAATCCGTCAACAAATCGAAGATGCGACGTCTGACTACGACAAAGAGAAACTACAAGAGCGTGTTGCTAAGCTAGCTGGCGGTGTTGCAGTAATCAAAGTTGGCGCTGCGACTGAAGTTGAGATGAAAGAGAAGAAAGACCGCGTAGAAGACGCACTTCACGCGACTCGCGCTGCAGTTGAAGAAGGTGTGGTTGCTGGTGGTGGTGTTGCACTTATCCGCGCTGCATCTAAAGTGGCTAACATTGAAGGCGACAACGAAGAGCAAAACGTAGGTATCCGCGTTGCACTACGCGCAATGGAAGCACCGATTCGTCAAATCACTAAGAACGCAGGTGATGAAGAGTCTGTTGTTGCTAACAACGTTCGTGCTGGCGAAGGTAACTACGGTTACAACGCGGCGACTGGCGAATACGGCGACATGATTGCTATGGGTATCCTAGATCCAACTAAGGTAACTCGTTCTGCACTTCAGTTCGCAGCATCCGTTGCTGGTCTTATGATCACAACAGAAGCGATGGTGACAGACAAGCCTCAAGATTCAGCCCCTGCAATGCCTGATATGGGTGGCATGGGCGGTATGGGTGGTATGGGCGGCATGATGTAAACGACCTGGCTTAATCCAGTAAAGTCCATTAAAAGCTCGTAAGCCCAGTGTTTACGGGCTTTTTTAATGTTTATCGTCTAGTGAAGTCCAAGGGCGTATAGCTGGTTCTATGAAAATCGTGAGGGTAATGAGGGGTATCATGTATTTCCTAACTCTCAAGTTTAGTGGTATATTTTGGTTATACCCCACATTTGATACCCCGCATGGGAGCTGTAAATGTCACTAACAGTAAAGGAAATAGATAGTTTATCGTGTCCTGAAGGTAAGTCTCAAATCAAGAGATCTGCTGGTAATGGATTGTTTTTATTTGTAAAAAGTAATGGTTCAAAGCTCTGGCGTTTTCGTTTTAGGTACTCATCGAAGTACCAAGAGATGGCTCTAGGGAAGTACCCCACAGTAACGCTCTCTAAGGCTCGTGATTTAGCTGATGAAGCTCGGGCATCTTTGGTTCATGGGATTAATCCTATGGATGAGAGAAGGGAAAGGAAGCGTAGTAAAAGTGTTGACCAAAGTAATATTTTCTCAGCCGTGGCTATAAAGTGGTGGGAGCAACAAAAAGATTCTTGGTCAACGGATCATGCCGCGCGGGTTAGACGTTGGCTAATGGTTGACTCTAAAAGTATCTGTAACCTTCATATTGATGAGGTTGATGCCGGGCACATCACGGATCTCATGCTAGCTATTGAGGCAGCTGGTGCGCCTAAGAAAGCTCCTAACATACTTGCTGTTATCAATCGAGTGTTTGGCTATGCATTAGCTCATCGACTAACACGAAGCAACCCCGCTCAAGGATTACCACTCAGAGACATATTAAAGCCCCTACCTAAAGTTCAACATCGAGCCGCAATTGTGAATCCAGTTGAACTGGCTCAACTGATCAAGGATATCGATACAACGCCTACGGGTAACTATTGCACTGTGGAAGCGCTTAAATTACTTCCTCGGGTCTTTTTAAGGCCAAGAGAAATAAGAAATCTAAAATGGGACTATATTGATTTTGACGCGTGTTTAATCAGGATTCCTGCAGAAGAGATGAAACGTAATCGAGAACATTTAGTGCCCATGTCAAAACAAGTCGCAGAGCAGTTAAGGGATGTTAAGTTGGTAACCGGTTACTCTTCGCTTGTATTCCCGAACCAAAGAGATAGCAGTAAGCCCATGAGTAAAAATATCCTAACGAATCGGTTGCGAGATTTAGGGTATCCCGCAGACGTGATGTCTGCGCATGGGTTTCGAAGCACAGCCTCAACGATTTTGCATGAGAAAGGCTGGAATTCAGAGGTAATTGAAACACAATTGGCTCACTTGACGGGAACCGCTACTTCAAGGGCTTATAATCGCTCACTTTATTTAGCTGAGAGAGTCAAACTTATGCAAGATTGGTCTGATTATTTAGGGGACTTATCAGATGGTTGTTAGCGGTATGCTCTATGTTTTCTGTGCGACATACTCGATGCGAGCTATATTTAGCTAGACAAGAGGTCCGTCGTTCTGCTTCGGTATGTTTCTAGATGGTGTATGTATTCTGTTGAAAAATATTAACGTTACGAGTTTGTTAATGTTTTGTTTGCCTTTCTTTGTGGGGTGATGATATGGTGTGATGTTCGATAACAGATGAATTTAGTTAATTGTAACGGCACTTTATTGAGATGCGGGTGAGATTCGGATCGTCGCTTTATCGAGGCTTGTTGACTGCTAGCATTAGCTGATAGATTTTGATGGAGGTCTGATTTGAAAAATGGAACATCTATACTATCTATAACTTCTCTTCTTATATTACTGGGCGGTGTATTTTTCTTTGTCTCAAAAAAAAATGCCTTAAATGAAATTAGCACCATAAGAGAGAGGGCGGAGAACTATTCGTTAGTTATGCTTCAAGATTTAGGGTATGGTGGCTTAATCCATAACGTAAAGAATTATCTTTTGAGAAGGGATCCTGAATACTATAAGCAAGGCAAAGACAATGTTGCTAACCTTAAGCAATTAAATACAGTGATAGTTGGAGTGAGTAACCCCACCATTCTACAAAACCATGCAGACTTAATGTCCATGATTGATCATTATGATAAAGCTTTAGATATTATTAAGAACAATGTAGATCTCGATACATTGACATTAGATTCTTATATTGCCTTTGATGATATTAAGACTATTGAGATTGTTTATGATATTCAAGCCGCTAATATCATAATAAAACAAACCTATACTAAAGCAAGTGAAGAGCTGCTGTTTATTATGGTGGCCTTTATTGTTACCTCGGTTATACTTTTTTGTATATCAATTATTTCTCATTTAAAAGAATCAGAGGTTAATCGATACATTGCCCAAAAAGAAAAACTAGCAGCGAGTAAAGTGGAAAAAGCATTGAGCACTGAAAATTCCTTGTTAAAAATAAGTAACAAAATTTTACCTAAAAAATTTGATACTAATATTACTAGCCCAACGTTATACAGTTCCTATAGAATTAAAGGTAATGATTGTGATATTAGCTTAGCTAAAATAGCGATTTTCATATTACTTTCCAACAAAAAAATACAATATTTCATTGAAGGTGATTTGTTATCTATGAGAAGAGTGATAAATCTAAAAGGCGACATTAAAGTTTTGAATCAACTATTGCGTAAAGTTGGCTTGAATGTCGACTTGTCTGAAGTAAATGTCAATGAAAATAAGGGATATTAAGTTTAAAATTTATGAGTTTAGATTATAATAAACTTTTTATTTCTATCCTTATATCAGTGTTGCTGATTTTTAGCTTAGTCTGGTGGGGGAGGAGCACTTATATGATTTATTCTAACCCAAATAGTCTATATGGGTTGTGGTTGGAGCTTGATGTACCTAGTTACCAGAAAGAAGAATTATACTTATTTGAAGGAGGGGTGAAGGTAAATCATCGGTTAATCAGTACCTCATTTGAATTTGACGGTAATGTGTTGACTTTTCATACTGGCTCAGGGAAGAATGTCTATATTTTCAATCGTAATGAGGAAAAATTAACTCTAACAAAGAAGTTTCCACCTAACGAGCAGAAAATGTTTTTAAAACAGTGAATAACAGTAAGTTTAATATAAGGTTAGTTTGATATTGGAGAGTGTCGCACTTCGTAGTTGAATTCGGGACTAAACTGAATTCGCTCGCAAATATGGGGTTGGTTATGCTGGTTTTCAGCATTTTCGTAGTCTAGATTACAAGCGTTCATACTCGACTATGGTTATGAAGCTTATAAATCGGGAGTTAAAGAAAAATGGTGGATATGGTCCTGAATAGCGTTGATATTAGAGAAACAGACGCATCTCATAATGGTTAAATATTTAACTGTGAAGCGTATGTGTTAAAAAATCTCGTAGCTCAATAAGCCACAACTACTTCTTTTGACCTCGCCAATGTCGAACTGATATGTGAAGTGGGTGCGCCATGGTTATTCGTCGGTTATAAGAAAAGCCAGCGTTGGCTCTGCTATCTATGGGAATCTTGATATAAAAGAATGATTACTGCTTTCGGAAAATAATCATGAAATTATTTAATGATATACTGAGATTTCAGTCAAACGAAAGTTCATAATTCCGTTTTGTTATTCTGAAGATTATATGGTGTTCTCTGCCAGAACATACTTGATACCTCGCATCAAATGGCTCTTTCGAAAAAAATTGCCTTTCTGAAGTCGTCAGAGATACGCGTTAAAGCTGTCGACCCCTTCTTTATTGAGCGAAAGCCTTACTACTAATCAAAAGGTCGGAGTCACGACCGTCTTTTTCGGATATTAAATGTTCAATAATATCAGTTTGGCTGATAGCTTCTATGATGTCTTGAGCTTGGACATTCAAATCTTCAGATAACTCATTGATAGTGAGGTGATCAATATTATGTCTGAGGTATTCTATTTTTAATTGATCCATAACTTTTTCCTTATAAATTTTAATGACCTGATCTAAATTTTGATGGTTGGTTTTTTGAATTAGGTGTTTTTGTTTTTTATTAAAAGTAAAAATCTAAGAATGATTGGGACGATTTCTCGATCAGACATGTCTTTGATTGAGGGCTCATTAACTATTCAAGCTATCTTAACAATAGCTTGTAATCAGATATAAGCAACCTGAATGTGAATCACTTGATAAAATACCAACACAAATCTTAATTTTACATACAATCTAGCTTAACTGGCCGTTAATTAAGTTTTATTTGGTTTTTTAATCTAATATTTCTATTGACCGACATTAAACCCTCTTATTCGGCAGTGGCGTTATACTGAGTTTTCAATGGCTGAATAAATATATCAAAATATGAATAGGCATTGATGTTTTTTTGATTTTTAATTGTGTTTTATAATATCTCGGGTGATTTGTGGGCTGGCGTTTTTTGGGGGGATTTGCTTATTATAATTAGCAAGTTTAGAAATTGACAATAAGAAGATAAATCTTGATTAACCTTTTGGTGAGATATACCATTTGCTTTTAAATGGAATTTTGTGTTGTTAGTTTTTTTGATAGAAAATTTACTGGCATATTAAGGAAGTAAGTATTATGAGGTTTGGAATGTCTGCCCCTACTTTGTCTGAGAAAGTATCGAAAATGATTCGCCAAGATATCTTAAGTGGTGAATTCCCCCCTGGTAAAAAACTGGTTGTTGCCGATCTAAAAAATAAATATAAAGTTGGGGCGTCGCCTATACGCGAGGCCTTGGTATATTTGTCGTGGAATAAGTATGTTGAGATGGTGCCACAAAAAGGTTGCTGGGTTCCTCAACTCTCAAAACGAGAACTCTATGACTTGTACGGGAGCCTTCGGACGATATCCCCAGTATTGCTCCGGAAGGCGATTGTAGCGAGTGATGAAGGCTGGGAGTTGGGGCTCCTTACTTCCTACCATAAACTGTCACGGTTGAATAGTGCAGAGGAAGAGTTTGATTTTCTAGAATGGGAAGAGCGCTATCAACAGTTCCATCTTGCATTGCTTGACGGTGCCGACTCCGAGAGTATGTTTGAATTTTTTAATAGTCTAAACAATCAGGTGAAACGCTATCGATTTTTGGCGGTATCATCTGAAAGCACGGCCGATGAGATATTTAATATAGGTGAGCTTGAAATGATAATGAAGTACGCACTATCTAAAAATATAGAACAAGCGACTAAGTTGTTAGATCAGTACCTACTGAACTTAATGATACAAGCGGAAAGGACTCTTGAGAAGGTGTAGGTAGTCCTGCACCTCTAGTTATACCAATCGTAGTAAATAACGATTCATCCTAGCTGGTGAAAATACTTGATAACGGCGTTGGAATTTTTGATTGTAGAATAACTTATCAAAAAACTTCATCTAATGTTCTCAAGTCTTTTCCTGCGCTATTTCTGAGCACTGACTTACTGTGATTGGTATTACTTGCATGCTGATTTGTAGTAATCCCCTCCTCCGTAGCAGAGGAAGGAGATCACTTGGATAAAAGCAACCCAAGAAAAGGACGGAGTTCAAGGTTAGCTGACTCGATTAAGTATTTTTTCGCCTTATCTTCGCCTAATGTGTTTACAGATATATTGATCAAATGTTGCTCTAAGGCTCTTATAAGATCGTAGTGCTCTTTTAGTTCTAGTTTATAAATTGCATCATCGAACTCGCCTCGCGAGCCAAATCTTTCAAGTTTGGCTTTAAATTGAATCTCATGCTCAATGAAATTTTCAGTGAACTTTGCCATGGACTTATATGCTTCTGTTACTGCTCCAAGGTGCTGAAATCCTAAGAAAATCTTCAGAGATGTTTTCTTGGGATCAAAGTTGATGTGGTTATGAAGGTTATCAATGGCTTCTATTGAGGGATCGGTAAGATAGAAGTTGTTCTTGTCTGGCTTGTTTGTCTGCTTTATGCGCTTGATGCTTAATAGGCTGATGTTATTTATTTCACGATAGACTTGCTGATGGTTAAACTTTAGGCGGAGTTCTTTGATCATTTGAGTAATGTCATAACCAGAGGCAACAAAATCTGGGTTTTTGCGTGTTTCTTCGGCAAAAATCATCAAAATTAGCGCACTCAGTTGTGTTAGTTTTTTAATCGGTTGGGGTGTCATTGAGTTTCCTTAAGAATTTTTAAGTGATGTATCTGATCCACACCAGCTATTTACATCTATTTCAAATGTTGTGCCATAAAATAACAATTCTCTTATATTTATCGTTATCGTGCAACGTTCTGTTTTTATGTTTAATCTGAATGTTTATCAGAAGCTCATACAGGTTCACAAATTAATGATTTGAACCAGCAGATCATTGGACACTGAGTTAAGTGAGTACAATCACTAATGAGGTGAACCATGATAAGCAAGAATTATTGAATCTGCCAGGCTTCCACCCCGCACCACAGTTGAAAGCAAGAGATGTTGGCGGTGGCTCCAAGGTCACTAAACGACACCTCAGTTTCGTCGAGCTAAAGATTTTGTTAACGAGTATGCCTTCTTGGCGTACAGACCCATCTAACATCCGTTTGATGCTGTTCTTACTTGGTTGTGGGCAACATATTAGTGCGGTGCTCGAAATGCGCTGGAGTGAATTAGATTTGGAAGAAAAGGTGTGGTTACTTCCAGCCAGTTCAGAGGAGCTGCGTCACACCAAAAGCCAAGAAAACCGCAAGGTCCCTTTAAGTGACTATCTACTCGCTCTTCTCAAAGAGCAGCGTACAAGCGTGCCGAGTAAATGGAAGTTGGTTTGGCCTCAACTGACGGCCGATAAAGTCCAAGAGCCAGCAGCAGTGCGTGCGTTGATCAAACGTAATATCCCGACAGACTTAGAGCACTTCTCACCACATGATTTGCGCCGTACCTTCATTAGCCGCTGTAGTGAGATGGGGTTGGATATTGTTGCCATCGAAAAGACGGTAGGTCACCAGTTACCCGGAATGTTAAGAGTTTATAATCACCATGACTATATTGATGAGCAGTTATCTGTATTGCAGGCTTGGGGTGAAAAATTACAAACACTTACCATCGAAAATGTAGTACCGTTGTCTCAGCCAAAGTTAGCTTAGAGCGTCACCTGTCAATTTTTACGAGTTTAGGTAGTCATGGAGTTCGTCTTGCGCTTCCTTCGCTGCATTTTCTAGTTGTTTGTTTTTGTCAGTTAATTCTGACAGTTGAACTTTCAGGTCTTCTACCTTAGTTTCAAGCTCTTGCGTGAGTAGTTTGGCTTGCTCTGTTACCGCATCGTTAGAAAATATGGTCGAAAAGAAATCAATGTTATAGCGGCCGAGACGTTTATCTTTATCTAACTCTTTTTTGAGCTCTCTCTGGAGTTTTTCAATATCTTTAGCACTCATCAGTAAAGATTCTATTACTTTACTAAAACTAGTTTTCTTTTGTTTCGCCAATTTCTCCAGCTCTTTTCGCGCAGCGAGAGAGATGGTATACGCTCCTTCAGAAATTTTTTTGGACGTACGGTTTTTTTCTCTTTTCTCCCACTGCTTCCATGCAGCCTTCATGTTCCGCATTGCTTCGCGTGTATCCGCATTCTCTGGAAGCTCATAGGCTGCTTTTAGAAACTCCCCTATTGGATCTATGTACCCTTCGATGTCTGCCTTATCACTCCCCCAATTCTTTGCTTTTAGGTAAGTACAGATCCAACTTGCCTGCTCTGGATTTTTTGGGTCTATCCAATCCAGTCTTTTGATCATTTTGCTCTTGGTCATGTGAATACCTAGTTTAGTTATTGAATGAAATACTGTTCAGTCATAAGTCAAATTTTCACGTAATTGGTCTTTCAAAAGTGGCCTAATGTGTTCAAGCTCTGGTTCTTCAAACAGAAACATCGACGGTCATTCTTAGATATAGTCCACCAGCCATAACCCTAGTAATCCATCCCTCACTGTGAGCCAGTTTAACCGGCTTTCCATCTCAAGATTTAACTTCGACTCTAACACTATGTACCGACGTTTATTCTGTATTTAGAACAAAGTAATCCTGTTAAGGACTAATTTCAAACGGATTCATAAACAAACATTCGAACACATTTGATTACACGAGTTAAAACTTATCAATAAACATGAAATAAAACACATTACAATTTGTTATATATACCCTATATTATATCCTCAATCACCTGTGTTGATAGTGGTTAAAGAAAGTGAAAGCAGAAGAAATTTATTTACTATTATGTCTTATTAAAAAGTATGGACTTGACAGTGAATTTAGTAAGAAAACAATTGAGATATCAGAAGAATTTGGTGTGAGTACCAACACGGTTTCATCTCTATTTTCAGCCTTGAAAGCTAGCCAGTGCATCAAGATTAGAGAGCTGTACGCACTAAAAGGACGTGGCAAAAACTGCTACGAGTTGACCGATAAAGTACTTCTCATTCATGATGATATCGGGATACTTCCAGAGGTTATGGCTACCCAGAATCCAGCGATAATACGGCTGTTAGAAAACGACCTCTCAAAGCTAATTAAGGGAACTCGGTCACCAATAAACGGCAGTGACGGCATCAAAAAACGCCAACCGTTCCGGGCATCTAATCGTTTATTTCTGACTTTGTTACTGCTGCATAGCAATGATCTAGGAGTCATCGAAGAGATAAGCTCCACGCAGATCCGTAAGATGATGGGCAACATCAGTGCGGAGCGTTTTAAATCTCAATTGAACACTCTCAAAAAACTAGGTTTGGTGAAGTGTCATATTGCAGGCATGACCGGGAAGGAGTTGTTTGGACGTACGAAAGGGAGTTATTACTTAAACATTGACCATCCTTTTCTTAAAGACAGCTTTGAGAACGTAAGCTCGCTTCTTTTGGATTTCAACGATGTTACCTATGACTATAACGAAAGCACTGAGGTAACGTGTTTAATTGAGGCATATAGATATACACGGGATATTGACAGAAAGACAACTCACCGAGGCAAGCTTAAATATTATCAGTGGTCTAGGGTTATGGGAGAGAGCGGAGTTGGGGGCATAGTTGGTTTCCCTATCCAGTCTGTGATTCATTTTTTCCGCAACCCAATATTTCATGACCATTTGCACCAGTGGGTTTGTCAGGTGGCTTCTGAGCTCATGCTACACTCTTTCAATAGTATTGGTGACCTCCAAGTTAATCAATGTAGCGAAAGGCTTACTCAGTTGCTCTCCCTCTCGAAATCAGTTCCTCTTACCAAACAGCAGCAAGTAATAGATGCACTGCCACCACTTCAACGAACAAAACGACTTTTGGATGACTCACTCTTCTTAAACGATGTACTGAGCATTGATGATAAAGTGCAAGGTAGTTCCCTTTTATACTGGCAACACATCGTTTTAACCCGATTAATTTTAACGCTTGGGTTCAACATGGCTGAACGCTACAAAAAACTACTTAAGCTAAGTGGTCTGGGAGAGCAGCGCATCAATAAATGTGTTGTTATTCCTGTCGCAGTTTTTGAAGAGTTCTGTTTTCAGTACATACTCCAGTTCATACTTGAAGGTGGAAACCAGAAGAACACCAAACTACTGGTAGATAAAGATGAAGAAGTCACTTTGCTCATTGCAGATAGAGCCCAAGACGTTGAACCGAAGCTAGCAATCCAAGATATAGAGCAAATCTTTGTCCCTAAGTCTGCACCTCAACAGAGTTAAATAAAAAAATACTCATCTCACCCCTATTGTATAGAGAGTGTCTGCATCAGCATGATGCTCTTACCTAGCAGGCATGACTGAAGAGATTCAGTTGTGTCTGCTGGATTAAGTGAGTAGAGAAGACTGGGTAGGATTTATAATGCTTAGAGGAGCATGACTATGCGACAACATTATAAATCTTTTTCTTTTCTTCTTTTTCTAAAGAACTACTCAACCAAGAAGAGTCCTCAAGACTCTGATACTAACCAATGTCAGTAACAATCAATTCAATACCATTCTGTTTAGACATTACATCACCAGAGAGTGCAGTGATATTGAACCTATGGATCATAACCCTTCTACTGCCTTAAGCAGGGATACAAGCATGTGATCCTTTCTACCCTAAGAACAGTTCATTAGACAGGACGATGTAACCTAGCTTCAATTAATCATACCTACCCAATAGATACACTCTTACTCTGTGGATAGGTTCGTTACAGTAAGCTGATTACAATGATTCAAGTAGAAGCGATGTGTTGGGCTCAATAGGCAGGTAACACCCAATGTAGGCGGTGGTGGTATAGCTTCTAATCTGAAATAAACTCAGTGGTTGTCCTTATTGTATGAGACTACTTGATTCCCTATGGGGCTAGATATCTTGGCATCCAAGGAAGTCATTACTTTTACAACAACAAGATACAGAGGTCATGATGAGATTAATTCGAATGCGTGAAGTACTTGATAAAACAGGCCTTAGCAAAGCGACACTCTATCGCTTAATTGCTGCTGGTAAATTTCCTGCAAGTATTCAAATTGCCTATCGCGCGGTAGCTTGGGAGGAATCTCAAGTCGACGACTATTTACTGAATATGATTAGCCAGAGCAACTTCAAACGAGAGCAAGCTGAAATGAAGAAAAGCCCTCACTATGTTCCCCCAGAGAGAAGAGTCAGCCCCTACTTGCGATACTAGGGCAAAAAAAAAGGAGCGCAATGCTCCTTTCTGATAATCAACAGACTACAAGCCTAAGGCTTTCGCTGTCTGTTTGTATTCTTGTTCGATTTGAGATTTCACTAGCTCTCGCCTTGCTTCAATAGGCGCTCTATCTGAGATAGCTTGTGCGCGTGTTTCAAGCTGCTTCAGTTCACGCTCTTTCCATTGGTTGAGAGATTGTTGGATCTGCTCAGGTGTAAGGGTGGCTTTAATCGATTCGACACTGAGTGCATCAATAGCACTGGCAGCACTTACGTTCATTGAAAGGGTTAAAGCAGTCAGTGTAATGACTTTAGTAATGATTGATTTCATGATGATTCTCCAATTGAGATGTGTGTATTAATTAGGTAAAACTCAACGAAGTGACGACAGGTGGGGTAAACGCAAATGGTCGGAAAATAGGGTTTTCTTTAATAATATGCGTCTCAGTTAAGCTTGTTTCGACTAGGCCATACTAAGGGGGCGGCCGTCCCCCTTAACACTGTTCGTCTTAGCTAAAGACGGTTGATGGCGCAGCCATTCGCAAAGCACAGTTCTGCCTTGCACACTAACCTAATGGAGTTGATGTAAGATTAGTGCTCCATACTTTACTTTGATTGCGCTATGGTTCAATGGAACATGAAAGGGAGTAAGTGCCCTGTAGGTTCCATTGAATTTGTGAAACAGAAGTAAGGTATCACTGCGTGCGTCACTATCTGTCCGATGCAATCAACGGAGTGATATTGTTTGTTTGCAGTGTTGAGCGCTGAGGCTCTGACTTGAGTTGGTATTGATGTAATTGAAAGTCTGACGGGTAATCAAAGTAGAAGGTCAGTACTTTCAGTTTAGCAATACAGGTTAAAGGAAGGTCGTCGTAATCGTTGAGTGTGTTTTGGTAGACGAGATAAAGTTCACTTGCGGTAGTCGTAATACCAACAGGTGAAACTTGCTCTATCTGCTCACCGGATGTAAGGGTAAGCGTGATTTGCTTTTGATGAACCAGTGCCACTGAAATGGGTTCGAAAAACTCCCCTAGCAGGTCGGGTGCGTTAAGTTCATCAATGAGTGCATGTGCCTTTCTTGTATCTCCTTGTGGTGGATGCATTCCCGTATGAGAGCGTGGCTGGGCTCGTAACAGGCTGAATGCAAAATCAATGGCGTACTCCAAGGATGGTGGAAGCTGCTGACTGAGGGTTGCTTTAGCAAGCTGTAGTAAGACAAGCTCCCTAGCGCTTAAGGTTGGTTGGCTGTACATTCCGCGACTGTAACCGAAAGGTTTACTTCGAGTGTCTTTGTCGACATCAAAATAATCGACAATGACATCAAGATTACGCTGTACGCTTCTGATGCCTCGATACATCCCCGCATCGGCTAACTCAGCCTGAAGCTGCTTAGCCGTCACCTTTCGACCTTGTGGTATACGTCGATACAACTCAAACACCAATGATAATTGCTCTGTGGTACTGGCTTTATCCCTTGTTGTCATTGTTAGGTCACTGCTGGTGGCTGATTGATAGAATGGCAATCATCCTAGCGATGGGTGCGTCACTATCTGGCCGATGGCGTCTTTAGCTCATCGATATTTTAATCTCGTCATAAGCCTCCATTTGTACGTAAGCAAGAAAGTTACCTTCCCAGAGAGAGTAGAACTCCACAATGGATTGGTTGTGACAGCTTTGCCATCCCATAGGGGCAATGAACGCTTGCCCGTTAGCAATATCAAAATCCACATTTCGCTCAAGTTCTGGGTAGATGCTACCCATGTAAGCAAAGTCCGTGAGGTATTGGATTTGATACTGGCTCTCATTTTCTTTCAACAACATGATTTCTACTGGGTGATAGCCTCCCGCTTCAGCACTGTAAGTGGTATCTCGAAAGTTAATGGTGAGGCTTTCACAGTCCTTCTTGGTTGGGTTCTGTTTCCAGAATGTCTCCATCTTGCTTTTCAACAGGCTCTTAAGCTTCTGAGAGACTGGCGAGTATGGCGCTGTGATGGTGAGTGTTTGAGGTTTCATAGTTTTTCCTTTCAATCGTTTTGTTCAGGTCAATGATATGTATCTGAGTTTGGTTTGAATCGAATGTGGAGGGGATGTTTGAAGCTGAGAGACAGTGGCTATTGGAATTGACTGACAACCGTTAACGTCTGTGTATCGAACTGTGATGCCTTTAGGTGATTGGTGAACGCCTTAAGCCAGCTAATGAAGAGCGACTGCACCTCAGGCCGATTGAGCTCGCATCGTTGGATGTCAGGTTGGTAGAACCATTGATGCTTGAAGTTGAAGTACAAAGCTACATCAACACTCTCAGCTTCTGGTGTGGGGTAATCAAAAGAAGCGATAAACCGCACTTCCCAAGGTTCGTTAGGGTTAGCCCGTTCAAGTTGCACCTCTATGGGCTGTATCCCGCTTCGGTTGCGATAGAAGCTTGCGACCTTGAGATTAAGCGCCACTCGTTTTGTTTCGGTGGGAATGTCATATTGCTCAATCAATAGCTCGACAAGCTGGTGGAACAAGTCGAGTTTGAAATTACGTTTGATAACACGATTCATAGCCAACCTCTCTCAGCAAAAGAGACACAATCACTGCCCACCACAATGTGATCGAGTACTCGCACATCAACCAGTGCTAAAGCATCCTTTAAACGCTCTGTAATGCGTCTATCAGCTTGTGATGGGTTGGAGTCACCCGATGGATGGTTATGAGCAAAAATCACTGCTGAGGCATTTTTCTCAAGTACCAGCTTCACTACTTCTCGTGGATACACTGAAGCGCTGTCAATCGTGCCAAAGAACAACTCATTGAACTCAATCAACTGATGTTGGTTATTAAGCAACATCACCCCAAAGACTTCTCTCTCATATTCTCCTAGCTTGCAGCGTAAAAAGGCTTTTGTGTCATTCGGACGTGTAAAGGCATCCCCGCTGACCAATCGACTCTCTAAGATCTCGACGGCTTTCTCTAATATCTGGTGCTCTGAGACAGCCCCTTGAAATGAATAATGTTTACTGTTTGATTTGTGCATAAATGAATTCCTTCTAATGGTCATACGCACTTCGATGATATGTATCTAAGATTTGTTTGAATCGACCTATCTGCCTTTCTACAGAGCAGTTACCTCTTAGGGCTTTTTTACTGACCGAACTTCATTTGTGAATTAAGAGATGAGGACATCACAATGAGCAGTCGACTCACCCGGCTTAAAGCTGGAATGCATGACAGACGGTTGGCATGTGCCGCCATCCATAAAAACATGGACACTCAAGTCTTTGAGAGTAAGAGAGGTGGGGGGATGAAGCGTTGGATGATAGAGAGCGATTCACCTAAGTCACAGTTATCTACTTTTCTGAATCTCTACCCGAATGGGCTGGTGGTAAAGCTGAAACTCAGAGCGTCGGTACAGAAGCAACGAGAAGGTGACCGCCTAATGCATGACTTTTTGTATCGATTACAAAATCAAGCTCATCAATTGAAGAAGCAAGGCAATGGTGGTTTTGGTTGTCCGATACTGGTGAGTTATAAGCGGTTGAAAGTAGAAGATAGCTCAGTGCAATTTCTTGTTGCTGTGACCTTCAACCTAAAAGCATTTGGTAGAAATCAGCCTGAAGACATTAAGAAGCAGGTTAAACGTTGGGTCAGTATGGCGTGGGCGAGTGCCTTAATGGTAGGTAGCCATATGGTGACGCATCTAGTGCAGTTTTCACCGGGCCAACCCTTTATCTGTTTAAGACCGGGAAGTCCACAATACCGCGAGGCCATAGAAACACTTGAGAGCGCTTTTGCTGGTATTGGACCTGGTGTCACGCCCCCTGCCTCACACCGCTTCCATCACCTCGAAGGGTTCTACCCTCGTAAGCACAACAAGAGACAGCCCATTGGTCGTTCAGTTGACGTAACTAAATAGGTCTGTGCTTACCCCAAGGTTAAGGAAGGGCTGCTCTCTGTGACAGTTTCCATCGGTTTATGAGTCGATGGGAATAAATTCAGTATGAGATCGACTGAGACTTGTTGAGATAAAAAATACAGACCTGCGTCTTTGTTTGAGTGATACCAACAAAGGCGATAATCATGAACCCAAACCATTCAAACACTGAACACTCGAATCGCTTGATAAGACTTAAAGAAGCGATCCATATCAGCGGTCTTTCCAGAGCGTCTATTTACAGCTTTATGGAGGAAGGTACTTTCCCTCAATCCGTGTCGCTAGGCGTAAGAGCCATTGGTTGGCGATATCAAGATATTCAAAATTGGATACTGGAAAAGATTCAAGAGCGAGATGAGAAGTTAATCAAGCAGGCAGAGTTGAAAGCAAAACAGGAGAAACGTTATGGAAGATAATGTGATTGAGAGTGAATGTTTCCGTGAGTACCAAATCGATACGGTGGATGGGGGCTTTCGTTGCCACTGATAGAAAAATTCTACTTTGCTTATCGAAGCGTCTTAAGTCGTTTTAGTCACAGTTATGTATTTCGGTTTCGATTGGGTATACCCAGAAAGCACAACTATCAAGCCAAGGCGTTATTCAATCAGTGGTTTTATCGATTCTGTCATTATAGACAGCATGACAAGATAAGTGTGATTTGGAAAAAGGAAGAGTTGGACTCTGGTGCTACCTGTTACCGCTTTACGATGTTTTTAGATGCAACTCCCTATCAACCGATGGCAAATGAATACCAAATCAGAAAAAAACTGACGAAAGACATTACGCGAACGTGGGCAAAGACCACACAAACGACTCAAGACGATATTAGTGACTTTTGCTCATTTCTCACTCAACCTCTGCTTGAACTCAATAAAGAGAATGAGGATTTTGACTACCAACACCATAACTTGTTTTACGCACTAAGCAGGCAAGCCAAAATCACCATAAATCATGACGTTGACGCAGAAAGCACGATAGGTTTATTTGTCAGTAAATCAAAAAAGAAAGGAAGGAAGCCGAGAGTACCGAGAGAAAAAAGGTCAAAGAAAAGACAACCATCATCCGCGAGTCCACCAGCGCAAGCATGATTGATGTTACTAACAGGAGCGGAGGCCAATTACGGGAAGGCCTACAAGTCTGCCAACCGATATCAGGTTAGGGAAATTTTTACACTTCAACTCTATCTCATGAGTGATAACCATAGAGGCAAAATTTCATGAGATTAGTTCGTTTAAAAGAAGTGATAGAAAGAGTGCAGTTAAGTAAGTCGACCATCTACAAGATGATGGCTAACGGGGAGTTTCCTCACAATGTATCGCTCGGTGAGCGAGCCTCCGCATGGGTTGAGCATGAATTGGATGAGTGGATTGAGAATCGAGCATAACAATGACCGAGCCAGTAGCGAAAGCTGCTGGCTTTATGCTTTTTAGAGAGGAAACGATAAACAAAAAAGCGAGTGGCGGTGTGAACAGCACCAATACGTTTATGCCCGTGTGACCTGAAATCGTATGAAGCGTTGTTCATCACTTCATGAATGAACCTCCTGTACTACCAGAAGAAGCTGAATAAAGTAGATAATTAGACTCCCCGCACCTAACCTTTGATGTACCGTAAACTTGTACTCATCACACGCTGGAGACCTCTTTCAGCCATTCGAATTCCGCTTTCAAAGGCACTAAGCGTTTCTCTAACACTGAGTGAGCAATAGATTCACCACGCTCATAGAACGCATCGGTGCGGTATTTGAGCGAGTTATTCCAAACGAAACGACAACAACCGAACGACTTTGCTAGTAGTTCGGTTTGCTGCTCATTTGGGTAGAATCATTCTTTATACGCTCTTTTCATGTGATAGACTTTACAGAAATAATCAACGTCTGTGAAGATACCGCTTCGCGGTATGCGCTTGTATCCCCGCCCTCGGATCGGGCGAGGCTTTACGCGTTAATCGGTAAAACTACAAACCGTACCGTGCGTTCTAATGACGAAATGACACCTCACGAATTTACCTTATTTTTTGTTAACTCAAAACCGATGACAGTGGTATTTGAAGCGTGTTCAACATCAAGTTACTGGAAACAACAAGCCTTACGTAACGGTCACGATGCAAAGCTTGTTTCTGCCAAACTTGTAGCTTCAGTTAGGCAATCCCAGAAAACTGACAAAAATGAGGCTTTAGCAATCGTTCAGGCGAATTTGCTACCCAGGGTGAGGTCGTGAACGTTTTTTAATCAAAAGCACGATCGGTTTGACGATCACATTTAGCTGTGATCATATACTCCCTTTTTAGGGAGAGCATCATGCACATTGACCACTTCAAAGAACATTTTCAAACGATTATCGACCAACGCCAAAGTGCAAAGGTCACATATTGCCAGTTTGATGTCCTTTGGGGCTCGTTATGTGCGGTAATTGCAGGCGCGAAAGGCTGGTTTGATATTCTTGAATACATAGTCTTACCGAAGGTCAAGCGATTGCGATTGATGACAAAACACTTTGCGGCTCTTACAAAAGTGAAGACAGGGCGAGCACCATTCATAGGATTAGTGCTTATGCGTCGTCCCACAAGCTCGTACTGGGATAGCTAAAAAACGAACAAAAAAGCAATGAAATTACAGCGATTCCTGAGCTGATAAAGATGCTCGATATCAAGGGGGCCCTAGTAACCATTGATGCTATGGCCTGTCAAACCAAGATTGCTAAAGCCATTGTAGATCAAGGCGGAGACTACCTGCTTGAAGTAAAGAGCAACCAAGGAAAACTCAGACAAGCAATAGAAAAGGCATTCTCTTCTAGCGAGCCAATGTGGCGATGACACCTCTCTTGAGCAAGGACATGGCCGTATAGAGCCTCGTCAATGCTATGTTTTTGACAGTACAAAACTTGAAGGTAATTTCTCACGCTGGAAAGGCTTGAAGAGCATTGTGATGGTTGAAAACTTTCGCCTTGAGAAAGATAAATCTGTCGACCTAGAGTACCGTTATTATATCAGCTCCAAAGAGCTTAGTGCAGAGCAAGCTGCTATGGCAGTCAGAGAACATTGGGGCATAGAGTCAATGCACTAAGTACTTGATGTGACGATGGATGAAGATGCATGCCAGATATATAAAGATCACGGTGCAGAGAACCTATCATGCCTACGTCATATGAGCTTGAACATGCTCTGAGAAGAGTCAACCAAGCTAAGCATTGTTGGTAAGCAAAAGCGATGTATGATGAATACGTCCATGCTAGAGGCAGTATTAAGTGCTGGCTTTAGTCAGGTGGTGAAAAACTAGACACTCATGCGCTCGCCCTGCTTTGCTACCCGATGTTAATTTCATTTCAGGAAAATCAATTGAGCAGTAACAGCTTCAGTCCACAACGCGCCTAAGAGAGCTTTGTAGTAAGCAAAAAACAGCGATCGGTAATCAACTTGTTGCCTTGTTAGCTGAGTTTAATATCAACTCAAGTAGTCGTAATGGTGGCTTGCGCGCCGCAATATAATCAACCCTTGAAGATGTCAGCAACGGCTTCTCAGATGAATTTAGGAAAGCACTAGATGAGGCCTAGAAGCTGTACTTAACGGTCTCAGAGTTACTTGTGAGCTATGATGAATGCTTGCATCAATTGAAGTTCACCCCGAATATAAAAAACTACTGAAGCTAGAAAGTGTCGGGCCAATAAATGCTATCAATCTATATATTGCTCTGGGCTGTGCCGAATTAGGTAGCTTTGCTAAAGGAAAAGATGCTTCCGCCTGTATAGGGTTGCCCCCTCTACAGCATTCTAGTGGAGGTAAAAACAAGATAGGTTCGATTGGTAAACACGTCAAAAACACAACGATACGGAGCCAGTTAATTACTGGTGCCGCAGCAAGTGTCAGGTACATTAACAGACGAGATGCTAGAACTTACAAAGAAAAATGGATACAGGACTTAGTCGCTAGACGAGGCATTAAATGTGCTGCCGTGGCTTTAGCTAATAAAACGGTAAGAACCGCTTTTGCAATGCTAACCCAAGGCACTGAGTACAAGGCAAAAATAATATTAGATTGTTAATGTATTCAAACAATAAAATGCTAAATCGAAGATGAAAATCAACCAGCAAAAACAGTGAGCCGCAAAGAGCATCAAGCTCGTAAAGTAGAATTGTTTACCGGTCCGCGTAAATATCACAGAGTCTGGGTTCGCTACCCTGTCAGAACTCGTACATAAGCACGCATTAATTGATCGATAGCCCATTTTGTTGTTGACAGCGGAGAGCCTACATAAGCGGCTCAGACAATATAACGAAGAGCGGGAATATCCCGTTCGAGATCCGAACCGTGAGAAGAAAATTGTCCTGATAACCACACTAATCGGGCGAGTGCTGGGTAGTCAGCATGATGAATATTTAAAATGTTTGGCGTTGAAGAGATCTGCGAAATGGGTTTTTGAGGGTGATATTTAGGCTTGTTTCGATAACATTGGGCATTAATGGCTTATGGACAATGTCACCGCAGATAAACGTCTTGTTCGGCTCTTGCTTCAAATGAACACTCTGATTTTTATCTTGTAAATCATTCTTAAAGCGTCTAATACTTATATAACGTATCTTTTAAGATTTCCCCAAATCTTCGTTCAGAGCGCTTGAGAGGCTTTGGAGGGGGAGGGAGGCTATTGTTTTCATGCCATATGGAAGGCTTGAGGAGCATTGTTTATGGTTAGTCGGACCCATGTAAATAAAATTTTATTGGCTGTTGGTGCATTTGAAGTTTCACAAAACGAGTGGAATGTATTGATGCGGTTGGGTTCTGATGGTTTGAACGAGGTGAGTGCTTGCAAAGCAATATTAGATCATCGTTTGAAGTGGTCAAGTAAAACTGGCCACAGTTTTATAAGGGAACCAGAACTGTCGTTCTGACTCATTTGGTGTTAATCCACCGTTATATTGATGTGGACGATACTGGTTGTAATAACCAACTAGGT
>NZ_JACJFF010000280.1:0-1490 GCF_014164465.1 Vibrio sp. SG41-7
AAGAAATCAGAGTGAAGCGACACGCACCCTATCCACAAGATGCCATTGATTACGCAAAGCAGCAGGTAGGCAAACCTGGTTATGATGTCGCTACGAATAATTGTGAGCACTTCGTAAATCGTTGCATTGAACAGCGACATACGTCTAACCAAGTGAGTAACGGCGGTCATGTCATCACTCATGTTGCAGCTAGGCAAGGTCTACTCGGTCAATCAGCTAAACAGTTTGCTAAAGGTCCACTAGGAACCATCGCTATCGCCTCTACAGGGGCCAAGTACGCTGGTGAATACATTGGCTTACCTGATAGTGTCAACACCGTTGTAGGCGCTCCTGGGGATCTTGTCGCCAAGCCTATTGAAGCTGCCTACACAGGTGCTGTTGATACCCTAAGCAATACTTACGATAAACTGAGTGATGGTGAAATCATCGGTGCCACTGGCGAGCTGATAACGGGCACGGTAGCGACTGCGGTTGATGTCGTCTTTGCACCCATTGAAGTTGTGGGCAACACCTGGGGTGCGATTAAGTCATGGTTTGATTAAGTTACTGGAGGGCTAAACACCCTCCATTCATCACTACCGATAACTGGTACCAAAATTACGGCGTCCCTCACCATAGTGTTTGGTCTCTTTTTTTGCTAGATAGCTTAAACAGTAAAATAGATCCTCATACTGACGAGAAAACTTGGAGGTACCTTGATGTAAATAAAACCCACCATTTTTGGTAAAATGCACCAACCCATGAGTATTGTGATAATCCATGCCTAGCGCACTAGCCCAAGCTTCACGAATCATTCCTGCTAAAGTACCTCTCCCTTCCCAGTCACCTAGCTTATGAAATTTCTCTTGGTTAAAAAGCAAAACCATGTGGTAATGATCATCTACTGATGTATTTCGTTCTCTGCACCAAATAAACCGAAGACTTGAAGGACGTACTCTTCGATTCGCTTTTTCGTACCTGCGGTCCATTGCATTAATTTTTGCCTTAAGCGATTCGGTGAACAGTGAAATGAGCCTATCTCTAAATCGGCAATGGTTGACGATCTCATCTCGACTCAAGCAATCAAGCTCTTGAGGAGCTTGTGGCATCTTAAGATCAATCCGTACTGCATAGACGCGTTTGTTCTCATCACATGCGTGATTCAACGTATCTATTGTTTTGTCTAAGTATCTTTCGTTGTAGTCATTTAGGTTGCCTAGAATGGGCAACCCTTTGAAGTAGTTGTTGTTCATTTTCTCTTACCTACGGTTGGTTATCATAAGTAAGATCTGTTGTATTTATTTACTGGATTATCAAGTGACCATACTAAGGTATGTTCACTAAGGGTGAGGTATGTATTTCACTAAGGGTGAGGTATGTATATAACTATACCCGTGATCAATGAAGGTGCTTGATTTTCGATAAAATCAGGATCATGCTAAGACCCATGAAAATTACACTGACTCCTCAACAAAAGCTGCAACTCGAGCAGATGCACGATTCTACTCGTG
>NZ_JACJFF010000281.1:0-1426 GCF_014164465.1 Vibrio sp. SG41-7
AAATGATATGAACGCTTCCCCAACCTACGGAGTCTGACGATGATTCGATTGACGAGGAAGGATACTCCCTGTCACGGCATCAAAGTGCCCAGTATGGTTCAATCTAGTGAACAATCGACATTGGGAGTATCCAACATGAACAGTAACGTATTTGGTATTGACATCGCAAAACAAGTTTTTCAAATTCACTGGGTCGATCAAGAAACCGGTGAAATTCACTCTGACAAAGTGAAGCGAAAAGATTTTGTTCAGTACTTTGCTAACCAACAACCATCAATGATAGGAATGGAAGCTTGTGGTGGTGCTCACCACTGGGGAAGACTGTTTAAAGAAATGGGTCATACCGTGAAGCTGCTGCCAGCAAAGAAAGTCAAACCTTTCGTTTATGGCAATAAAAATGATGTGGTAGATGCTCGTGCGATCTGGACGGCCATGCAACAACCAGGCATGAAGTTTATTGCAGTAAAAACTGAAGAGCAGCAAGCGATTCTTAGCATTCATCGCATGCGAGAACTACTGGTTAAACATAGGACGGCGCAAATAAACTCGATACGCGGTTTGTTGACCGAATTTGGCCTAGTGATGCCAAAAGGCAAACAAGCATTTAAGGAAAAGCTACCAGATTGTTTAGCAAAACTGGAAGAGGATACGCCAAGTGCCTTTATGTGTGCCTTACAGATTCAAGTGGAACGATTAACTCAGTTGGACGAAGACATTAAACAACTGGAAAAACAAATCCAAAGCTGGTTTAAGCACGATGAAGATTGTCAGCGTATCGCCAAAGTACCAGGTATTGGACCACTCACTGCCACGGCACTTATCGCTTCCATGGGGGATGCGTCAGCGTTTAAATCCAGTCGAGCATTTGCAGCATGGGTAGGCATGGTTCCACGACAAACAGGAACGGGAGGTCGAGTGCACTTGCACGGGATCAGCAAACGAGGCGATGTGTATTTACGTACTTTGCTTATCCATGGGGCGCGAGCAGTGATGACCCACAGTAAAGAAAAAAGTGAATGGCTCGTGTCTTTGCAAGCAAGACGACCGAAAAATGTCGTGACGGTTGCGTTAGCTAACAAGATAGCTCGAACCGTTTGGGCATTAGTAGCCAACCAAACCGAATATCAACCTTGTTAAGCAAGACTGACTACTAATTTAAACTAACACAGGATGTTCGCAGAAAATTTGCCAAGATGCATCAAAGAGTAATGACAAACAGGTAAGACCAAGCCTTATAAAACCTGAATACTGACCAGAGCATTAAGCTCGCTAGGGAAATGAGGAATAAGGCTGCGGAAATCATTAGGGTCGGCAGAATGTCTGCCAATGTAGACCGAATATAAAACTGCCACCTAACCATGTTTGAAAATAACTTAATGATGACCTAGCAAATGGGGAAGCGTTCATATAAGTCAGTATGATGAAC
>NZ_JACJFF010000282.1:0-1426 GCF_014164465.1 Vibrio sp. SG41-7
TGACCTCTAAGAACTGAATTTGGAGCGATACATCGGGTTCGAACCGATGACCTCAACCTTGGCAAGGTTGCGCTCTACCAACTGAGCTAGTATCGCATTAGTTAACCGTTAATACTGTCTGCTAAGAAGCTAAGCGCTTACTGAAAGGCAGTGTACAACGTGTAACTGTAATGTGGTTGCGGGAGCCGGATTTGAACCGACGACCTTCGGGTTATGAGCCCGACGAGCTACCAAACTGCTCCATCCCGCGTCCGGATGCATTATTTGAGTTAATGACTCTATATTCCCAATATCATTCCTAAGAAAGAAATTGGAGCGATACATCGGGTTCGAACCGATGACCTCAACCTTGGCAAGGTTGCGCTCTACCAACTGAGCTAGTATCGCATAAGCTAACCGTTCATCTTTTCTACTAAGAAGCTAAGTTCTTACTGCAAAGAAGTGACCAACGTTCAACTGTAATGTGGTTGCGGGAGCCGGATTTGAACCGACGACCTTCGGGTTATGAGCCCGACGAGCTACCAAACTGCTCCATCCCGCGTCCGGATGTTTCTCTTTTCGCATCATTACCGTTTAAGGACAATGAGACTAAACCATTTTCATTCTGAGCACATTCTCAAAGAGACAGCTTCTAAGAATAGAATTTGGAGCGATACATCGGGTTCGAACCGATGACCTCAACCTTGGCAAGGTTGCGCTCTACCAACTGAGCTAGTATCGCATAAGCTAACCGTTCATCTTTTCTGCTCAAAAGCATCAAATCAACGTCTAACTGTAATGTGGTTGCGGGAGCCGGATTTGAACCGACGACCTTCGGGTTATGAGCCCGACGAGCTACCAAACTGCTCCATCCCGCGTCCGGATGCATTATTTAAGTCAATGAGTCTATTCCCAACATCAATCCTAAGAAAGAAATTGGAGCGATACATCGGGTTCGAACCGATGACCTCAACCTTGGCAAGGTTGCGCTCTACCAACTGAGCTAGTATCGCATAAGCTAACCGTTCATCTTTTCTGCTCAAAACTAAGTTCTTACTGCAAAGAAGCTATCAACGTCTAACTGTAATGTGGTTGCGGGAGCCGGATTTGAACCGACGACCTTCGGGTTATGAGCCCGACGAGCTACCAAACTGCTCCATCCCGCGTCCGGATGCATTGTTTAAGTCAATGAGTCTATTTCCCAACATCAATCCTAAGAAAGAAATTGGAGCGATACATCGGGTTCGAACCGATGACCTCAACCTTGGCAAGGTTGCGCTCTACCAGCTGAGCTAGTATCGCTTAGTTAACCGTTAATCTTGTCTGCTAGAAACTAAGTTCTTACTGCAAAGAAGCTATCAACGTTTAGCTGTAATGTGGTTGCGGGAGCCGGATTTGAACCGACGACCTTCGGGTTATGAGCCCGACGAGCTACCAAACTGCTCCA
>NZ_JACJFF010000283.1:0-1401 GCF_014164465.1 Vibrio sp. SG41-7
GCATAGGCATCTACACAGATTGTTCGCATATTGAGCAATTAATTTGATTAAGGGAACTGATCCTAGGATCAATGATCAAGAGAGTTAACTATTCTTTAACTTGTACTGATTATGACTCTTTTCGAACAACATCAACTACCGTGCCTCTTAGAATCAAGACTCTCTAATCGTTATCAGACCATTGTTATGGAACATATGACTGTGAATTCGACTAATGCCCCTGGGGCTAAATCATTAGAGCACCATACGCAATCTTGGGCTTCTACCCAAGCCACATGGCGCTTTTACCACAATGACAATGTGACCTTTCCTATGCTGAGTAGTCCAATACTCGGACTGGCAAGAGCTGGAGTAAAAGAGACTCAAAGTCCTTATGTTTTGATGGCTCATGATTGGTGTCGTATCAACTTTTCTAAGCATCATAGTAAGTTTGATAAGACCCAGATGTCTCATGCTCTGGATGTGGGTTATGAGCTCCAAGCCTCTCTGCTCATTGATGCTGATACAGGAGAGCCTATCGCTCCAGCAGGTTTGAACTTATTGACTGACAAAGGCATTTATCAATGTCGGTCTGAAGACATTCAACCGAAACAAAGCCATCTGGATTCACTGTTTGAAAGCATTCAATGGCAAGAACAATTGCGTTTAGATAAGCCTTTAGTCCACGTTGTTGACAGGGAAGCGGATTCAGCAAAAGACTTAAGACGCTTAGGCTCTATAAATTGGTTAACACGAACAAAAAAAGCCTCCACTTTTCGTCATGAAGGGCAATTTAAAACGGCCGAAGCAATAGGTCGAAGTCTAAATCCAGATATCAAAGGGGTTGTTTCAATACGAGGGAGAGAAGGTTATCTTTTTGTCGGAGAGACGAAGGTTGAGTTGCAGCGGAAGTCGGAAAAGTTGGCGTCGCAAGCGCCTGAATGTCGCCTTGTAATGAGCTTAGTGACCGATGAGAAAGGCAATGAGTTAGCAAGATGGTATTTATTATCGAATGTTTTCGATGTTGATGCGACAGAGGTAGCGATGTGGTATTGCCACCGATGGAACATTGAGTCTTGGTTCAAACTGTTGAAAACAAATGGTCATCAGCTTGAGAAATGGCAACAGACAACGGGTGAATTGATACTCAAACGATTAATTGTAGCCAGTGTTTCGACCACGCTCGTTTTTAAGCTTTACTCAGACAAGTCAGAAGAAGCGAATGAATTTAAAGGTTTTTTAGTGAAATTAAGTGGGCGTTTGACGAAGCGTTCAAAGCCAGTGACACATTCAGCCTTACTTGCAGGCCTCTGGGTTTTCTTGCAAATGTGCGAAGTATTAAATACTTACACGACAGAGGAAATCAACAGGATGAAAGAATTGGCCCGTTCATTTTTTGCTCAATATGTGTAGATACCCATG
>NZ_JACJFF010000284.1:0-1368 GCF_014164465.1 Vibrio sp. SG41-7
TTTTTTTGAACTATTTTTAGGTTTCATGATCTGATCATCTAAGCAATGACAAGGATGATTATCATGACCTATATAGAGCCAACCCTTTGGGCACAAAAACAGTTCGGTCAAGCCCACCTTAATGACCCTAGACGCACTCAAAGACTCGTTGCTCTCGCAGCCTCACTGGCCGAGCAACCTGGCGTACCTGTCTCGAAACTCATTATCTCCCCTGCTGAAATGGAAGGGGCTTATCGCTTCATCCGTAATGAGCAAATCAAAGCAGAAGATATCGCAGAAGCGGGTTTTTATGTCACCGCACAAGAAGCATTAGAGCAACAAACACTTCTTGCCTTAGAAGACACCACTTCTCTCAGTTACTCCCATCGCAGCATTCGAGATGAACTCGGGCACTCCAATCAAGGCAATCGACATCGCGCCATGTTCGTACACTCAACCTTACTTTTTGCTCCCGACACTCAATCTGTTATTGGTTTAATTGAACAACAGCGCTGGACTCGTGATATAGAAAAGCGAGGTCAAAGGCACCAGCATGCGACTCGACCATACAAAGAGAAAGAAAGTTATAAGTGGGAACAAGCCTCTCGCCATGTCGCTGAGCGACTTGGCGATAAAATTTCGGATGTCATTTCTGTGTGCGATAGAGAAGCCGACCTATTTGAATACCTCACTTACAAGCGAGAGCAACAACAAAGGTTCCTCGTTCGCTCAATGCAAAGCCGCTGTATTGAAGAGCATGATAATCGTCTTTATAGCTATGCCTCTACCCTGTTATCAGCCGGAGAGAAAGTGCTCGAAATACCGCAAAAAGGCGGTCGTAAAGCTCGCAAGGCTCATTTAGATATCAAATATGCCCCCGTGACACTCAAGTCTCCTGCTAACAAGAAAGAGTTCGATAACATTCCGCTTTACTACGTGGGATGTATAGAACAAGGAGAGAGTGGTAATAAGCTCGCATGGCACTTACTGACTTCAGAGCCGATAACGAGCAAGGAAGAGGCACTCAAAATCGTCAGTTATTATGAGCGGCGTTGGCTAATAGAAGATTTTCATAAAGTCTGGAAAAGTGAAGGGACTGAAGTTGAGCAACTGAGAATGCAAAGTAAGGATAACTTAGAAAGGCTCAGCGTCGTTTTGGCTTTTATCGCGACCCGGTTACTCCAGTTGAGGTTTATGAATGAATCAGACGAGTTATCTAAGAGCAGTTGTGAGCAGGTATTAAAAGGCAAAGCGTGGAAGTTAATGTGGCTCAAGTTGGAGAGCAAAAAACTACCGAAAGAAGCGCCTAATATATCATGGGCTTACAACGGTATTGCTCGGTTAGGTGGTTGGAAGAATACCAAGCGAACAGGTCGCGCTTCTATAAAG
>NZ_JACJFF010000285.1:0-1347 GCF_014164465.1 Vibrio sp. SG41-7
TGACGTGATGATTTCACTCAGAACTGACATTGCTGATAGGCCGCGCTTTTTGCAAGTTTCGATGAGTGTGTGGATACGACTACGGAATTTATCGCCTGCATCTGAGGTCGTTCCGAAGCTAATTTTCCTTTGGATTACAAAGCCTCTAATACATCGCTCGGCTTCATTATTGGTTAAGGGGATTGACGTTTTCTTGAGGAAAACCCACAAGCTCTCTCTATGTTTGAGCAGTAACTTGCATCGCCCTCGATACCGCTTGACCATCACACCTGTCCCTTTGCTCAACCAATGCTCGAACGATTTTTGTAGCCTGTGCATTCGCCGTAAGTACCGTGAATAATCCAATTCACCTTGCTCATAACGATGTCGAGTATGGAAGAGAACATTCGTCAGAAGACATAGGTGCCTTCCTATATAAGCAGTATGCCCACCACCACTATAATCCGCCATTTGTTGAAGATTGCGCTTAACATGTGCCCAACATAACTGATGACGGTCTGCGGCTATCCAGTTATAGCTTGGGCACTGGTCGCTGACCACGATGCCTGCATAGTCTTCATCAATGACTTTTTTCGCTGATGAGGTCGAGCGCGAATAAAGTATTTGTTCATAGACAAGATCATCACTGGCCACTAACCAACACCAACGAAGGCTTTGCTCATCATTTCGGTGATGAGAGGTTTCGTCGGCATGAATCAAAGGTGCCTTCTTTAACGCTTGTTTGATTGCTTGATGCAATGGAGTCAGCATTGAAGCGACTTTTGTTTGTGCTTCGCTAATCGCACCAACAGAAAACGTTGTGCCGAGTTGCTCTTTGAGCAGTGATTGGATTTTCCGAACACTAAGGTGATATTGTCCAGCAAGAACGCCAATGTAGCTGAGTAAATTGGGACCGATAATCCCTTGTGATGCATTGTCGGGCTTTTGAGCTTTTACTGTTTCTTTGCAGTGGCGGCATTGACCTGAAAATAAACGGTATTCAGTGATATCGACAGTGGGTTTTGGAATATCGAAGACCTGATGGCGGTAGTAAGGGCCACCTTGAATATCGATATCTGACTGGGCACAGCAAGGGCACACTTCAGGAAAACAATCGATAACTACATCCGTTGCTTTCAGTCGTGAGAGTTTTCGTTGATGCCCTGTGTGGCCTTCTTTAGCTCCTCTCGAATTGCGACCACCAGAGCTTTGATCTTTTTTCGCTCATGCTTGTCCTTAGGGTTGTCAGACGAAGGTGGTTTCGATGAGTTTTTGGAGTTAGTTGCTTGTTTATCGGTAAGGTGGCGCAACTGTTCCCACAACTCTTCAATCAGTGCGTTTGCTTCATTAAGGTCAGAGGCTACGGGT
>NZ_JACJFF010000286.1:0-1318 GCF_014164465.1 Vibrio sp. SG41-7
AATATATGGTACGTCCCGTTATTGCAAGTAGAGTTAAAAACAACGAGCTGATTTGCGCTAATATATTCAGAGTCTATTAGAGACTGCCATTAGTCTCAGCTCTATGATGAGGTGTGCGCCAGACTGTCCTCACAAAACGAAAAGCATTTTAAGTTGCTGTTTGGGGCAACAGGTCTTCAGTCTGGTGGTCTAACCGTTGTGTCATCTTTTTCTCTCATTGCAAATTCTGATTATGTTCTTATTTCAAAGGACTTCTTACTGACTAAGACTGCCCATGCTATACGGGCTATTTTGTTGGCTAGTGCTACCACTGCCACGTTAAAAGGTTTTCGTTTCTTAAGCTCTACAAGCCACGAGCCAAAGTATTTTTCAACCGATTTGTCTCTCCATAAAATGGACCTCGCAGCATGGATGAATAGCGTCCTTAGTTCTTTATTTCCTCGTTTCGATATTCCAAGTAGCGTTGATTTACCACCAGTTGAGTATTGAATGGGAACCAGTCCGATCCATGCCGCAAAATTTCTCCCGTTTTTGAAGTCATTGGGGTTACCAACTGATGATAAACAAGCACTAGCGATGACTGGGCCAATGCCAGGAACACTTTGCAGTTGTTTCATCTGCTCGTTATCTGCAAGGATTCTCTCGACCTTATCTGCTTGTGAATCTATGCGTTCATTAAGGTTTTGATAGTGTTCATGTAACTCACTTAATTCAAAAATGATTAGAGGAGGAAGGTTTTGATTCTTATCCGCTAGCCACTGAAATAAACCTTTCATACTAGCGTGGCCTTTTGGCAAACTGACCCCAAACTCAAGAAGGATTGAGCCAATTCGGTTCATACATGCGGTGCGCTCTCTAATATACCCGCTACGAATTTTTCGAATCGTTGAGATAACCTGAGCTGACTCAGTCTTTGCTGAAGAGAACCTCATTGTTGGCCGTGAAGCTGCTTCTGCAATAGCGTCTGCGTCGATAAAATCATTTTTATTGGTTTTAACGTAAGGTTTTACATATTGAGGTGGAATTAGCTTGGCTGTATGACCAAATTCAGTACACTTTCGAGCAAGCCAATGAGACCCGCCGCATGACTCCATGGCTATAATGACAGGCTCATGACATGATAAGAACTCTAGTAATTTTTGGCGAGTAAGCTTTTTCTTAAATAACTGATTCCCAGCATGATCATGACCAACTAAATGAAAAGAGTTCTTACCTAAATCGATTCCGATAATGTGTGAGTTATTCATTTGGTACTTTCCTTTTAAGACTAAACCATTTCAAGTTTAGCTGTAGGGAGGGACGTACCATCTCATTAAAC
>NZ_JACJFF010000287.1:0-1262 GCF_014164465.1 Vibrio sp. SG41-7
TGAAGTGGTCAAGTAAAACTGGCCACAGTTTTATAAGGGAACCAGAACTGTCGTTCTGACTCATTTGGTGTTAATCCACCGTTATATTGATGTGGACGATACTGGTTGTAATAACCAACTAGGTAATCCGTTATTGCTTGCTGTGCCTCTGTAAAATTTCTATAGCCATTCTTTGGTACCCATTCCGTTTTTAAACTTCTGAACACTCGCTCCATAGGGCTATTATCCCAACAGTTCCCTCGACGACTCATACTTTGAGTGATTCGATATCTCCATAGCAACTGACGATATTTTTTACTCGTATAGTGGCAACCTTGATCTGAGTGGAACATTACCCCTGACGGCTTTCCACGGCTCTCATTGGCCATGGTCAACGCCTTGCCAGTCAATGCGCTATCTGGAGAGTTAGACATTGCCCAGCCGATGACTTTTCGTGCGAACAAGTCAATAACAACGGCTAGATAAGACCATCTCTGTCCCGTCCAGATGTAGGTCACATCGCCGCACCAGACTTGGTTCGGTTCAGTCACCGCGAACTGACGATTTAATCGGTTAGGTATATGAACATGTTCCTGCTGTGTTTTTTTGTACGTATGCTTTGGTCGTTGGCAACTGACTAAGTTTAGTTCTTTCATGAACTTACTCGCTCGGTAGCGACTAAGTGGAATGCCTCTCGCTGTTACTATATCAGCAATGGTTCTCGCCCCAGCGGAACCATTGCTCAACTCATAAGCTCGGCGAACTTCAGCACGGACAAGCACATGCTCTGACGACAGAGATTTATCCCTATTTACCCAATAACGATAACTACTGCGATGAACCCCGAACACTTCGCAAAGCCGTTTCACAGCATAACTCTTCTTGAGTTTCTCGATCATCGAGAACCGTTCAGGGAGTCTGACATCAAGAGAGCCGTAGCCTTTTTTAGAATTTCCTTTTCTTCTTCAATGCGTTTGATTTTCTTTTTAAGGTCACGAATTTCTCTTTGCTCTGGAGTGAGTGGTGATGAATTTGGTGCCTTACCCGCTCTTTCAGCTTTGAGTTGCCTTACCCAGCTTTCTAACGTGGTTTTTCCAATCCCCATCGCTTCGCAGGTTTCTTTATAAGAACGTCCCTGGTCAAGCACTAGCTGAGCACATTCAAGTTTAAATTCTGGGTTAAAAGTGCGTCTTTCACGCTTAGTCATAATGTCACCTGTTTTAGTATCGAGATGATCATACATCACCTCTTAATCAGGTGGCCAAATTCACTATGCCACTTCA
>NZ_JACJFF010000288.1:0-1261 GCF_014164465.1 Vibrio sp. SG41-7
ACGCTAATCAAAGTCAATGTGGTAGTAACTATTTATATTGGTCTATTGGTCTATTGGTCTATTGGTCTATTGGTCGACTTGTAGAGTTGCTATGAGTAACAAAGTGTTGCGACTTTGTTGATTATTTGGTCTATTGACCAACTGTGCTCATATTTAGGAACGAAGATGAATAGAAATGTTTGGCTGCTCTCACTGTGTCAGGCCTTGTTGATGACGGGTAACATATTACTGATCTCTGTGATTGGCTTGATCGGCAAGCAGATTGCGCCCAGTGTGAGCATGATTACCTTGCCGGTTGCACTGCAGTTTTTGGGTTTAATGGCAGCCACTATTCCTGCGTCTCTAATTTCAGGCAAGTTAGGGAGAAAGCGAGGATTTAGCATTGGTAATGTGGTTGGCATTACAGGGGCTAGCCTTGCCACTTACGCACTGTCTCAGCAAAATTTCTATCTGTTTTGTTTCGCCACGTTCTTACTTGGGATAGGCATAGGTTTTGGCACGCTTTATCGCTTTGCTGCAATCGAGGTGTGTGATGAAAATGCCCGTCATCGAGCGATATCTATATCGATGGCTGGTGGCGTTTTAGCAGCAGTATTGGGGCTAAACTTGGCGATTATGTCTCAACAATGGTCAGCAGATGGCTTGTATATTGGTGCTTTTGCTTCTTTGATTGGGTTGAACATTCTTGCGTTACTCATTTTACAAACCATTCAGTTTCCTAAAGTCTCTTTTAATAGTCAGGCTCCCAAAGCCGATCCTTTAGGTGTGATCGTTAAAGCACCGAACTTTATTGGTGCGGTCTTTGCTGCCATGGTTGCTTACGCTGTAATGAACATTTTGATGACTGCAACGCCATTGGCAATGATTGGCTGTGGTTTTGACTTTACTAAAGCTGCTGGCGTGATTGAGTGGCATGTTCTGGGGATGTTTGTACCTGCATTTTTTACCGGATCACTTATCGAGAGGTTTGGCTCAAGAATGATGATCTTGGCAGGCGGGATTCTGTTCGTCGTCTGTATCGCGATTAACATTCATGGCGAATCTATTTGGCACTTCAGAGCGGCCTTGGTTGTGCTTGGTGTGGGTTGGAACTTCATGTTCATCGCGGCAACAGGCTTGTTTAGCCAATCTTATCAATAGAAATCAGTAATTTGTGCAGCTTGATTGGGCTTTACAAAATATTGATAAGCATGAAGAATACTTGATTTCCCTATATTGTTCTTCCCGAATATAAAAACTATATTGTTATCAATGAAACTGA
>NZ_JACJFF010000289.1:0-1252 GCF_014164465.1 Vibrio sp. SG41-7
GGGCGCTGACGGATCCCCTCATAATTTCCCTAGTCCTGCGTTGTGTGTGAGCCTTTGATATTCGAACATTCCCCATTGATATTGGGATTCATTAATTTGATATCGCCGATGATTTCGAACCTCTCTCCCTAGACGAGGTATGGAGAGAACTCGGCGGTGTTTAATGCTGTTGGCTTGGAAGTCAAAATGCCATTTGGCCTGTACTGCAATGAGGCCATTCCACCACATCAAGATTTCAGCGAGCAACGCAATAAGAAGCAGGATATCTAATCGCTTAGTACAACGAGTTCTGTTGTGACGAAGTGCGATCCCATAGGCGGTACTCTTTAGATCGCGGAAGGCCTCTTCTATCTGCATACGCTTGGCGTACAGATTGGTAATTTGTACTTCATTTAAGATATGTCTAGGGACATTCGTCGCGAGTAGCCACGGCTCCTTCGCACTGCGCTGGTAGAGATGTGTAGCGGAGTGTTTTTGGCTGGTTCTACTATGGCGCTGGGCTTTTCGGCCTTTTTCTAATCCCTTATAAACATAGGCTTCACAAGATATCGGCGATCTCTTTGCTAGTAAGCAGTGGCCAAGATATTTGGGTTTATGGACAGCGGTTGGATAAAAGGTTTTATTTGAGACCCAAGGTTTATGAGGTTGTTTGATTGATACTTCACCTCGGACACGACCTAACCAAAACCAGCCTTTCTCTTGAACTTGTCGGAACCAAGTATTTCGAAAACCCGCATCAGAAACGATGATTGGACTGGTTTTACTGGGTAAAATACTCTGCAATTTATCGAGGAATGTTTGGTGACTTTTCGGTGAATTATATTGACCATACTCAAAAACTTGTTCAAAGATTGTGATGGCTCGACCATCAAGTGCAACGGATGCTCTTAACGTCATATAACGAAGTTGTTCACGAACATCAGACCAATCCACAAGGATCACAGGGCATGAGTTGGCACCCGTTATTAAGTAGGCACGCCATTTATAAATTAGGTCTTTTTCACGATGTAGTTGGCGATTTCCAAGCAGTCTATCAACGCGTTTGATCGCATGTTTTACCGTGGTATTAGTTTCCAGTTTGCGACCTAGTTTAGTCAGCGTTAAGTCTGAGCCGTCAAGTACACTTTTTGTAGCAAGTATCAGAGAACTAACGCGTTTTTTGTGAATGGAGGGGCATTGGTTTTGTATGGTTTGTTGTAGAATCTGAATGTCGCGCATTGTTAACCCACTTGTTCGAAATGTGTGTTCAGCG
>NZ_JACJFF010000028.1:0-51552 GCF_014164465.1 Vibrio sp. SG41-7
ATTCAAGTTTAAATTCTGGGTTAAAAGTGCGTCTTTCACGCTTAGTCATAATGTCACCTGTTTTAGTATCGAGATGATCATACATCACCTCTTAATCAGGTGGCCAAATTCACTATGCCACTTCATACAGCCAAAGTATGTCGTGAGGTGGGCTTGCCAAACTTCTATATTGCAGGCGGTGCTATCACTCAAATCATCTGGAATGATATCGAAAACAAACCGCTTCTAGAACAAGTCAAAGACTTCGATGTTGTCTATTTCAATAGTACCTCAGCTATCACCGAAGATGAGTTCAAAAACCGCATTCGTTCGCGGTTAAGTCATTGTGTCGACGTGGACGTAAAGAACCAAGCGACCATTCATGAGCATTACGCTAAGAAGTTCGGTTGCTTCATTCAACCATACGATCGTGTTGAACAAGGTATCGAGTCTTGGCTCTCTGCATTTGCTATCGGGTTTACTTTGGATGATTCAGGCGGCATCAAGTTGTTTGCCCCATACGGTGTAGAGGACGCTTTTGATATGCTGATTAAGCCGAATAAGCGAGCAATGACAGAAGTAAATTACAACAAAATGACCACTGGCTATAAGGTTCGATGGCAGCAAGTAAAAGTGCTTCCTTGGAATTGATCTATAAAGCTTTGTGGGATCGCTCTTAACATTGGGTATTTAATTCAGTTTGGCGTCATTGCTAAATTTGAATCTAGTCTCAGCATTGTTAGTGACTTAGTTGTACGTTATGTGATTTGGAAACAACGAGGTCTGGTTTATGAAACACGCACCAATTAAAGATGAAATTACGTTTGATGATTTCGCAAAATTAGATATTCGTGTCGGCCTAATCGTAAAGGTTTCTGACGTCGCTAAATCAGATAAGCTGATGAAACTCACCGTCGACTTTGGCGATCATCAGCGATCAATCTTGGCTGGCATTAAACAAGAGCGAGAAAACCCGAAAGAAATCGAAGGTAAGCAAGCCTTGTTTGTCGTGAATCTACCCGAAAGAAAGATGGCGGGTGAAATGTCTCAAGGGATGTTGTTTGATATTGGTTATGAAGACAAATTAAATCCGTGTTTAGCTTGTCCTGAAACCGAAATGCCTAATGGTGCTCGAGCTGGGTAACGTACACATAAACGTGAACAATAATGTAAGACGGCATAACGCGTATCTTAACTTAAAGCGAACATCATAGATGGAACACAAAACAGGGTGCAAGAGATGAAAGCTGGTACGCCAAGAGATTATAGCGAAGACATGTATAACGTTTATTTTGAAGTTGGAGAGTGGGAAGGAACGGCTCTCAGCATACTTGAGTCGTTTGTTGGTCAGTCACCGTCAACGTCTATTTCACATTTGGAGTTTGGGTATGAACTTGCGATGCCTATCCAATGTGTACCAGATCTCGTGAGGCTTTTGACTGAGAAAAATATCGCTATTTATCAGATCGTACGTGGTAACAAAATACTAGAGTCATAAAGATATTGGTCGAAGTAGAACAGTGAATTAATCGAGATTGATTCGGTATACATGGTACTTATCGTTGAAGGTTGGATTTCTTTCTTAAGGAGTTTTAAGTGAGTCAGGAAGTAAGAGTAGGTGTAGCTGCGGTTATTCTACGTGAAGGACGAGTGCTACTTGGAGAACGATTTGGTTCTCATGGGGCTCATACATGGGCAACGCCGGGCGGACACCTTGAATGGGGTGAGAGCATTGAAGAGTGTGCCAAACGTGAAACACTTGAAGAGACTGGCCTAGTTGTTAGTGGATTTGAGAAGCTGACTTTTACCAATGATATTTTTGAAAAAGAGAACAAGCACTATATAACGCTGTTTGTTGTTGCTTCTGACGCTAGCGGCGAACCGCAGGTGACAGAACCTGATAAATGTAAGCAATGGAAATGGTTTAAGCTAGATGAGTTACCTGAGCCATTGTTTCTTCCTCTGACGAATCTGTTGAGCGATCCGGTCATCCTTGGGAAGCTAGCGCAGTAAATGCGAATGATTGGAGGGCACATCAATGAGAGCACCTTTTCAAGTTTTAGTCTTTCCCTACAAAACAGTCGATAACAAATCTCGATTTTTAATCGCACGCAGAAGGGACAATGGTGTTTGGCAGGCAATATCGGGTGGTGGCGAAGACAATGAATCATTACTTGAAGCAGCAAAACGAGAGCTCTCTGAAGAGACTCAGCTAGTCGGTTGTAATTGGCAGTTGCTCGATTCAATGTGCATGCTTCCAAAAGTCTTTTATGCAGGAAATCACAATTGGACTGAGCATCCATTCGTAATTCCTGAGCATTCCTTCTCAGTTAAAGTGACGGAAGATCCTCAATTATCAAATGAACACACAGATTACCGTTGGTGTGACTACCAAGAAGCTATTGAACTTCTAACATATGACTCGAACAGAAACGCGCTTTGGGAGATCAACGAAAGGCTTTACAAAGCGAGCTAAAGTACACAGATTAATTAACTCTATATTAGAGTGGAAATCCTGATTAGATTCTTACTAATCTCTCGCTATTTAGTGAATAGGTAAATCATGACATTACGAGTAGTTCCAGAGCTTTATTGTTTCGATATTAATGTGAGCAAATCCTTCTTTGTCGATGTGTTAGGGTTTGAAGTGAAATACGAGCGGCCAGATGAGGAGTTTGCTTATCTAACGCTTGGTGGTGTTGATGTGATGCTTGAAGGGATTGCGGGCAAAAGTCGAAAATGGCTTTCAGGTGATCTGGAGTTTCCGTTAGGGCGTGGTGTTAACTTCCAATGGGATGTAATCGATATCGAACCTCTATATCAGAGAGTTAACGAAAGTGCCGCTGATTCTATTTACTTAGCGTTAGAGTCGAAGTCTTATCAATGTGGGGGTTCGATCGCGACTCAGAAGCAGTTCATCGTTCAAACTCCTGACGGTTATCTCTTTAGGTTCTGCCAAGATATTCATTAAGTCATGACCTTGTGGTTGGATACCAAATACTGGTCTTTGCTCGGCACTATTAACTGAGTACTAAGGTTGCGTTGCTCACGCCCCAGTAATGCGTTATACAAATACTGTGATTAAGAATGAATGAGGATATGTAGTGAGCCATTTACCAGACGAAAGCCAAAAACGATTCTTAGCGATTTTAAGCAAAAAGATGGATTTAGGAAGAACATTGAACGTGCTAGGGCACTTGAGCGTTGGCCTATCTAACCTATTAGAAAGTGAAGAGGCTTGCTACGTTGACTATGAAGACTTGGATGGCAATGTCCACCCTAATTTATCTCATTATCCTTTCATCGTGCTGAAAGCAGACAACTCAAATAAGCTTAGAAAAGTGCGCGAAGAAGCGTTCAGTCGTGGTATTAAATTTACTGATTTTACGAGCTCAATGATCGAAGGTGGTTCTGTTGAGCAGCAGCAACGAACCAAAGAAACCAAAGAAGAAGACCTTGAGTATCTTGGTGTATGCCTGTTTGGTGACACGGAGATTCTACGTGAGTTTACAAAGAAGTTTAGCTTGTACAAATAGCTCACTTTAGTGGTTTAGCTATCTGCTAGTAAGTGCATCGAACATGTTACATAAGCCGTTAATCCAGAGATAGGAAGCCAATGGAATACCAATTAGATATCGAGCCCTCCGATGAAGACATTAATGAAGTCCGAGGCGGGTTAATCAAACACAACACACCGTTTCTGGAAGGGATACCCAAGTCTCAAGTTGCGTACTACGCGATGGTGGAAGGCAACAAAGTTGGTGGTATTGTCGCTGATCTTTGGGGAAACTGGTTACTGATTAAGTTTCTCTGGGTCGATGATTCGATGAGAGGAAAGCAAGTCGGCAGTAAACTACTTAAGCGTATTGAAGAGTATGCACAGTCTCAAGGCTGTACGTCGTCATTGGTCGATACATTAAGTTTCCAAGCCAAACCTTTCTATGAGAAACGAGGGTATGAATGCCAGGTGGTGTTAGAAAATTACCCTGTAGATTCCTCGCTATCGTTTCTCACCAAGTCGCTCGTCAAAAAGTAGCGTATTAAGCGCCCGTTTATACAAGGAGAGTAGAGTGGTCAACATTCGGGAAATGGCAATTTCAGACTACGACTCAGTGATTGCGTTGTGGTGCCAGACAGAAGGCATGAGTATTCGAGGTGCCGATTCGAAAGAAAGCATTGCGAGCTATTTAGATCGTAACCCCGGTCTGAGTTTTGTGGCTGAAAGTAACAACGAGATCATTGGCGCTGTGTTAGTCGGAACGGATGGACGTCGTGGGTATTTACAACATTTAGCTGTCTCGGCCAACTTTAGAGGGCAAAAGTTAGGTTGTAAGCTTGTCGCAGAGGCGGTCAACGCCCTTGCAGGGTTAGGCATCCCGAAGACCCACTTGTTTGTCTATAACGACAACATCAATGCTCAACAGTTTTACGAAAAGTTGGGCTGGTTTCCTCGCGATGAAGTTCGAATGTACTCGTTTAATAGCTCGGATAATAGTAACGTTTAGCCTTAAAGGTTCGCGCTGGCTGAGCTTTAATTTGTAACAGGTTCGCGCGCATACGCCCAATATCAAAACAATCTTTGGAGTATTTAGAAATGTTGTTTTCTAGTCTGTCTAAACCATTGGTTCATGGCTCCGAGTTATGTTCTGAACTGCTCAACTTCTTAACCGAGCATAAACGTGAATTCGAAGAAAAGTTAATCCCTGATCTGTCATACATCGATGATATGGCACATGTGGTGAACGGTATCAAAATCAAAGACGTTCTACACATCAACGCGAATCAATACCGACTTCAATATTCGTTTGATTGGGAGCTGTTTCTAGGATGTTCAGATAGGAACGAAACCGGTGTAGAGAATGGAAGTGTTCTATTCACTCTTGAGGACGATAACGTTCTTAATATCAACTTCCCAAACTACGGTTCTCGAGACACTAGCGATGAGCTTTAGTCGGTTTTTCGTGCGTGTTATACAGAAGGAACAACAATGATAACTATCGAAAGGCTTGAAGAATCCCATGTGGCGTCAGTTCAGGCCATCCAACTCGCCGATGAACAGGTTAAGTTCGCTGGTACAGCTGCAGAGTTTTTATTAGACGGCAGTGAAACGACGCACTTGCACGTGATTAAGTCTGATCACGAAATTGTTGGTTTCTTTAAGCTGGATATCGCTTACGCAGAGCACTACCAATTCTGCCCTGAAGGAAGCATTGGGCTAAGAGCTTTTGTGCTTGATAAAAACCAGCAAGGTAAAGGTTTAGGAACTGGCACGGTCAAAGCTTTGTTTCCATATTTAAAAGCGAATTACTCAGCGTATCAGTCGATTTACTTAACTGTGAATTGCAAAAATCCCGCAGCATTTAACTGTTATCAGAAAGGCGGCTTCGAAGATACCAATGAACAGTATTTAGGTGGCGCAGCAGGCCCGCAATTTATCATGCGCGGTCGAATTGCTTAGTAATATGAAACCGATTAATTGTTGATGGGACACTCCTGAACAGCTATATGCAGGTTGAGAGTCTTAAAGAACACGAAAAGGAAATTTGATGAAGGTTCAATATCTTGAAGTGGTTACCCCAGAAGTCGATGTTGTTTGTGCAACATACGCTCAGCTCTACAACGTGAAGTTCAGTGGTGCAGATGTAAACCTTGGTGGGGCGCGCACTGCAAAGCTATCTAATGGTGGGGTAATTGGCATTCGAGCGCCGCTTCGTGAAACTGAAGAACCAACTGTTCGTCATTACACGCTGGTAGATGATATTCAGTCTGCAGTAAATGCCGCCGAGAAACTTGGCGCCGAAGTTGCGGTGCCGCCAATGGAGTTACCACGTCACGGGATGTGTGCCATTGTTATTCAAGGTGGCGTCGAACTCGGATTCTGGGAGTTATAGGTTATGCGTGGCTTTTAGAATACGTAAAATAACGATAGTAATTTTACGTTTGAACGAAAAACGATCTAGGGAGGGATCATGTCAATTACATCAGGAATAGCTCTATTTGTTGCGATGTTACTATCTGCAGCCATACCGGGACCCAGCGGTCTCGCAGTTCTGTCGAGGTCTCTAAGCTATGGTTGGAAACAAGGCTTGTTAGTGGTGCTTGGCGTACTAATCGCGGATTACATTTTTATATTCTTAGCTTTATCTGGTTTAACGGCTTTAGCTAGCGCAATGGGTGAATTTGCTACGGTAATTAAATATGTAGGCGTTGCCTATTTGTTTTGGTTGGCTTACACAACATGGACGTCAGATGTTAGTGAATCATCGAGTACATCTTCGGAGCAAGGAATGAAAGCTTCAAGCGTGATTATCGGGTTATTGATGACAGTTTCAAACCCAAAGGCGATTTTGTTTTACATGGGTTTCTTTCCCGCATTCATAGACCTAAAAACATTTACCACAACAGATGTGATGATGATTTTGGTGATTTCAACTGTAGCTGTAGGTGGAGTATTGAGTCTCTATGCTTGCACTGCCTCTAAAGCTCGTTTTGTATTTCAAGGGCGCTCAGCAAAGACGCTCTTGAACAGATTATCAGGTGGCTTTTTGGCGACTTGCGGTGCTTTGTTAGCAACTAAAACATGAGTACTCTTTGGACTGTTTTAGCCATAACACCAAACTAAGCGTTAACACCTAGTGTCTTTGCTTGCTTCATGGCATCATTCCACGCAGCTAAAACCCCAACAAGGTATGTTATGAAACAGAATATTGTCCACATTGCACTCGTGGTAAAAGACTACGATGAAGCGCTTGATTTCTATGTAAACAAGCTTAAGTTTGATCTCATCGAAGACACGTATCTACCAGAAGAAGATAAACGCTGGGTTGTTGTTGCTCCACCAAATTCAACCGGTGTGAGCCTGTTACTTGCTAGAGCTTCCAAGCCAGAGCAACTTGATTTCATCGGCAACCAAGCTGGTGGACGCGTATTCCTATTCTTAAACACCGATGATTTCTGGCGTGATTACGAACGTATGACGTCTTTGGGCATTAACTTTGTCCGAGAGCCTAAAGAGCAAGGCTACGGTACCGTTGCTGTGTTTGAAGATCTTTACGGTAACTTGTGGGATCTGCTTCAGTTAAACCCTGAACACCCTATGGCTAACAGATAGATAAGCAAGCTGAGCCCACAACCATAATTCTAGTCATACGGATTTGCAGGAGCGACATGGAAGTCACAAGGCATCAACCCAAGTATTTAAACGCTTTACAGGCGATCTATCTAGAATCAAGACAGAACACCTTTCATTGGGCTGATGCAGACGCTTTTAAGTTGTCCGATTTCGATTTAGATACAGAAGGTGAGCAAATATGGGTGGCTGTTTCTGGCGACAAGGTTTTAGGTTTTGCCTCTGTTTGGGAACCTGAAAGCTTCATCCATCACCTCTATGTTTGCCCGCGAACGCTACGTTCTGGATTAGGCTCTGCTTTACTCAATACCTGCAAACAACATTATTCTGGTCTGACATTGAAGTGTCTGACTGCTAATGAAAATGCGGTTGGCTTTTATCAGTCGCAAGGCTTTGTAATCTCGTCTACCGAGGGAGAGGGATTAGAGCGTTATCACTTAATGACTTACCAAGTTTAGTAATAATAAGTTTAGTTATAACAATCACAATCTCTGCAATTACAACAAGGGTCATCAAGTCGGGAGTTTAAACCGAGAATATGGAAATAAAACAGCTGTCAGCGACGGAGGTACTTCCGGTTAGGCATCAAGTGCTTTGGCCTGATAAATCGATGTCGTTTTGTATGGTGCCAGATGACGAACACGCAACGCATTACGGCGCGTTTATTGGTGAGCAGTTGGTTTGTGTCGCGTCTATCTATATCCAAGGCCATGAAGCGAGGCTGAGAAAGTTTGCCACGCTGCCTGAATTCCAAGGGCAGGGAATAGGTTCAAACGTGATTGAGCATGTAATCTCTAGCATCAAAGATTTAAACATCCAATGTTTTTGGTGCGATGCGCGTACAACGGCTTTAGGTTTTTATCAAAAGTTTGGGATGGCTGTAGAAGGCTCTGAATTTGAAAAATCGGGCGTTGCGTATTACAAAATGTCGGTTCATTGGGAGTAACGCTTCTCTGTCGCTAGGTTAACCCTCCGCACCGATAAATCATCAACTTAAGTTAAGGAAGCTCATCGTGGAAGAAATCAAAGGCATTCTGCAATTCATGGTCGAAATTGAACAATTAAAGGATGTTCATCGACAGACAAAACCGGTTGGATTGGATCGATATGAAAACTCGGCCGAGCACAGTTGGCATGTCTGTTTGAGCGCACTTATGTTGAAAGACTATGCCAATGAAGAAATCGATATTACCCGAGTGATGAAGATGTTGCTGATTCATGACCTTGGGGAAATCGATGCCGGAGATACCATCATTTATGCCAGTGAAACCGAAGAAAACAAGCTTAAAGAGAGAAACTGCGTTGAGCGGTTGCTGAAATCATTGCCGAATCATTTAAGAACCGAGTATTTGGAGTTATGGCTTGAGTTCGAAGCGGGTGAGTCACCGGAAGCTCGATTTGGTAAGGCGATCGATAGAGTGCCGCCTTTGCTTCATAACATCCATGGTGGTGGTCATAGCTGGAAGAAGCACAACATATCCAAAGACAAAGTACTGAGCTTCAATGGCGAGCGTATTTCTAAAGGCAGTCGTGCTCTATGGAAAGAGCTAGAAGTGCAACTTGAAGGTGCTGCGGACAAAGGGTTATTAAAGTAAAAGTTAACTATCTTGCCAAGGAATGACAAAGAAGTTTCAACCTAACAACGTTTAAATTAAACTCGGGAATTCATAGTGTTACTTCAGCGTAGCAAGCCCATTGTTAAAGGAATAAGAACCACATGAAAACCACTGCTTTAGCTTTATTGCTGCTTAGTGTTTCTGGTAGTGCATTTGCAACCAATACCAATACCAATATTGAAGCGATCGATTACCAAGTGTCGGTCACTGTCGAGGATTCTGAATCAAAACTCAACTTCCCAACCTTTAAGTTCGACTCTTTCGGGCAGGAAGTCACATCTCAAACTGAAAAGTGCATTTATTCGGGTGTTCTTTCTAAGCATGAAGCTAACGCTATTCTATTAGAGGCCAAAATGTCATGCGATTATGAAAATGGTGAGTCTAGTAGTGAGATGCCGGTTTTTATTCTTGATCAAGAGGGTGGAGAAGCAAGTATCGAGCTTGGAGAAGATGAAGCAAACCTGTGGAAATACACGGTTCTAATTAAAGCGCTTAACTAAACTTCAAACGATACACGGTTACTCTTTTTGTTCTGCTATTGAACACCGCAACGCCAATTAAAGTAGATGCATGACACATGGTATTATCTTGTGTCTCATTTCTTTCTAATAAAACTCTAATGGACAACAATAAGTTCGAGAACCGAGTGATAAGTTGTTAGTATGCATCAAATTTATAAATGTTAGTTGGCTTATATAAATGCTTGATAATAAGTATATTAAACACCCTTATCACTGTGAGCAGTGCAACGCACTTACCCCGCACCTTGCTGTTAACGCTTCCGATGCTCAATCTAAAGCGGACGCTGAATCTGAAAAGAAACAATGGAAATTAGGCGTGTTGATGGAATACCTGATGACGTTATTGTTCAAAGGTGACCATAATGTTCCCGGTTTTTATGTCGACAGTGATTACGAATACCAGTGTGAAAAATGCGGGACTAAGTCGTGGCACTGATTGGGTATGAAAATTTGATGTAAATCTCATGACAATAATAAATATGAGTCAGAAATTACAAGGGACTGTATGGAAATCATATCCGAAATTGAAGTGTCTAAAGAGCAACATCATGCTATTACCGCTCTGAGAAATAGCGCTTTCCCCGATCATCAGGTAGAGCGTTCTTATTATAAACAACTCCCTCATATGCGAGCTCTGCAATACCGTGAAGGACGACTCGTCGGTTACCTTGGTCTTGATTACCGTATGGTCAGTGTTGGTGACAGTGCGTACAAAGTATTAGGTGTTATTGATTTTTGTGTTGCTGAGAATGTCCGAGGCAAAGGTATTGGTACATCTATGCTGTCTGAGTTGGATGAGTATGCGAAGGATAGGGATGTCGATTTCATTATTTTGATATCAGATCTTCATGATTTCTATTCCTCACAAGGCTATGTCCAAACTCCAAGCACTAACTCTTGGTTAAGGCTTCATGAGCACCTTAGTCATGGCGTAGCTGTTGAAGAGATTGATGACCTATATGTAAAGCCATTGAACGGAAAGCAATGGCCTTTAGGGGATATTGATTGGCTTGGCTATATGTATTAGCTCTCTTGTTTGAAGTTACTCCATGAGCTAACGATGTGAATAAACCCTAGGTAAACTGATGATAATAAGACGCATTAGAAAAGTGATCCTCTCTGCAAACTGAGAATGGAAACGCGTCTATACTGACATGGGTTACGTCACTGATTTAAGAAGTGGCGCTATGAATGTAAGTTTGATTAGGCTAAATCTCAGAGGTGACGATGAAAAAATTACTACCACTATGCGCCATTTTACTCTCGGCATCATTTTCAGCTGCGGCTTCTGATGGTTTGATTAAATACCAAAGTAATTACTCAGTGAAAGAGACTGCAGACCGCTTTGAAGAAATCGCCAAAAGCAAAGGTTTGACCTTGTTTGCGAGAATCGACCATCAGAAAAACGCGAGTAAGGTTGGTCTTGAATTGAGACCAACGGAAGTCATCATCTTTGGTAACCCAAAAGTAGGGACACCATTAATGCAATGCGCTCAAGATGTCGCGATAGATTTACCGCAGAAGGTATTAGTCACTGAGGATTCTAATAAAGAAGTATGGCTATCTTACAACGATCCTAATTACTTGGTAGAGCGTCACGCAATCAATGGCTGTGACGAAGTGGTTAAGAAGATATCGGGTGTACTAAGCAAGCTTTCAGAAGCGACAGTGGCGAAAGCTGAATAACTGAGCCAATAAGCACTCATTTAGACCATTAATGGGTGCGACTTGACGATGATATAGCTTCCCAATCAACGTTTGGCTGCATTGACAACTAAGCAACAATATATAAAAGTAGTGTTATGAAACTGAATTTAGCGCCATCTAACCAACGAATTATCATCATTCCATAGGAATGGTGGGATTGTTGATGCGCTTTGTTTATCGAACCCACCTGTAAGGTGGGTTTTTTGTCGCTGTCTTATGGGTTTTATCTGAATAGAGGAAGTCATATGAAAAAGGTCGCGGTTTTTGGCAAGCCTGGGAGTGGAAAGTCCACAATCAGCAAAGCGTTAGCACTAGCTACAGGCATAGAGCTTCACCAGTTGGACTCTATTGTTTATAAGGCCAACGGAGAGTTTGTTGAGCGTGAAGTGTTCGACCTAGCACACGACAACATAATCAATTCTGAAAGCTGGATCATCGATGGTTTTGGCCCTCTAAGCTCATTCAACACACGTTTAGAAGCTGCAGATACTTTGGTTTATATCGACCTTCCTTATCCAATTAGCTACTGGTTTGTTACCAAGCGAATGCTCAAAGGGTTGTTGGTTAAACCTGAAGGCTGGCCTGATGGAAGTTCAGTGATAAAAGGCACGATACAAAGTTATAAGACACTAAAATTGTGCCCGAAATTTTGGAATGACGACTTTAGACTACGGTTGGAATTACGCGCAAAAGAGAAAGAGGTTCACATCATCAGAAGCGTGAGTGAATTGAATAACTTTGTCCGCCAACACGTCACTTAACAGGTGAGAGCTTACCTTTCTTTGAAACGCTTTAATTTGCTCATAACTTCATGAAAATATTTAGATTTAATTCAACATGTGGCATATTTGCCATGTGTTTAATTTGTGCTTTGAGTTAAGGCTATAGATATTATGTATGGAAGTGAGAAGACGAGAGCGTTCTGCTGTAACTGTAAGGAACTTACACTGCATAAGTACACTATGTTCAGTAACCAAGCCGAAAAAGCGCCACAAGATGTAAAGAAGCCAGGGTTGCTGGGAATGATTTTATCGTCATTAGCTTCAAGCGGCGGAACCGGTGACTATAAATGTATAAAGTGTGGAACCAATTTGCGAACACCAGACAATCTAGACTGAGTTTGGCTTAGGCAAATAAAAACGGGAAGATCATCAATGATCTTCCCGTTAGGTATTACTTAACTCATCGTGCTACTGGCAGTTTGAGTGAGAAGCCTTATGCACAACACTTCTTGTATTTCTTACCGCTACCGCAAGAACATGGGTCGTTACGGTTAGGTGTCTTTTCGAACGTCATTGTTTTTGGCTTGTTTAGCAACGTGTCGAACTCAAGCGTGTTTTCTTCTTTAGTTGCATCAACAGATACAGTAACAAAGATTGAATGCTCGGCCGCGATTGCTTCAACTTCTGCTTTACGAGCTTCAGTTTGAACCATTACCGCAACTGGTGACTCTTCAGTACCCACTTTAACATCGCGGTTTACATTGTAGCCAGCAAGAACGTGGTTCTGTCTTGTTTCGATACGGCCTTTGAAAAATAGTTTCGACATTGGGTACTCACAAAATTTGGGATGACGCTATTCCTATGTTAGGTAGCGTTATAGAGCGGGGGATTATACGCATATATTCCAATTGATAAAGCAGTGATGTGAGTAAAGATTGTTGGTTTTTGTTTGCCAGCAATTATTTGTTTTATAGCTTTGTTCTAATTAGACTAATTTTGAAACTCAAGACAATAAGATTTCCCTTAACAGGGCCTCAAGTGATAAATTGAAATCGTCAATTTAAACAACGAGATACCCCATGAAGTTAGATGCCATCCTGTGGGATTACGATGGAACCTTAGTGAATTCAGTTCCAAAGAATATCGCAATTACTAAAGATATTATCTCTGTGGTCGCGCCACACTTATCAGGTGAGAACTTACCTAAATATCTGCTGAGCGAAACGCTTTATCACGAAGCCAACCACGGTGCTAAAAACTGGCAAGCTTTATATGTCGATTATTATGGCCTATCGCATGACGAAATGTTGATCGCCGGTGGAATGTGGGCGGAGCATCAAGAGAAAAACCAAACTGCTGTCGCCTTGTTTGACGGGATGAACACTGTGGTAAGTCAGTTTGCTCATCTTCCTCATGGGATCTGTTCTCAAAACTCTCAATTGAATATTCGTGGTGTACTCGACAGTTATGGCATTGGCGATTTGTTTAAATCGGTAGTGGGCTATGACGATGTCTCGAACGGCCACCAAAAGCCACACCCGTTTGGTGGCGTGAAATGTGTTGAGAACATATTTGGCGCCGATCAGTCTAACGAGCTTTGTTTGATGTACATCGGCGACCATGAAGCGGACACACAGTTTGCTCGCAATATTGAAGCAGCATTGGGTAAGAACGCAAAAGTGATTGCAGTAGCCGCCGGCTATAGTCGATCTGAGCCTGAAAATTGGCAAACCAAGCCCGATTATATTGCCGACCATGTCGATGATCTTTTAACGATCATCGGTAAGTACGCATAGAGGTATACAGCTTAAGTACGCTTAAAGCGATGTCTTCAGGTGCCTAAATAGCTATGTAAAAAATTCGTTATAACTGAACGATTTTAAGGAAGAATAATGACACCAAAACAAGTGGTATTAGGTTTTTGGGATGCAATGCGCAGTAATGATTTTGCCAAGGCAAGCGAATGGCTAGCCGCAGATTTTGAAGGCTATTGGCCTCAGTCATCTGAACTCACATTAGGGCGCGATAACTTTACGGCAATCAACTCTGAATACCCAGCTAATGGTGTTTGGGAATTCACACTCAATTCGATTGTCTGTGAAGGAGATTCCGTAGTAACGGACGTTTCGGTTACTGACAGTGTATTGAAAGACCGAGTGATTACCTTTCACACGGTTGTTGATGGTTTAATTCAAAAACAAACTGAGTTTTGGCCAGACCCATTCGAAGCGCCGGCGTGGCGATCGCAGTGGGTTCAGGTTATATCGAGTAATTAGTTTGTATTGATACGATCAGTTTGTAGCGAAAAATCAGGTTATAACAAACAAGTGGCATTAGGAGGTTTCATTGAGCAAGGTAGTGATTGTAACAGGCGGGAGCCGAGGGATTGGCGCGGCGACATCTAAATTATTGGCCAGTAAAGGCTATGCCGTATGCGTTAACTTTATACACAATGAGTCGCGAGCTGAAGATCTAGTGAACGAGATTCGCGAACAAGGCGGAACCGCGATAAGCGTGCGTGCGGATGTGTCTGTTGAATCGGACGTGAAATCCTTATTCGAGATTGCTCGTAATAAGCTGGGCCCAGTGACTCACTTGGTCAATAATGCCGGGATCTTGTTTACCCAGTCACCATTGGTTGATATTGAATTGGATCGCTTTGAAAAGGTGATGAAATCTAACGTATCAAGCTGCTTTCTGTGCAGTAAAGCCTTTATTAAACAAGCTGATGGCGCGGGTTCGATTGTGAATGTATCGTCTGCCGCTTCTCGTACAGGCGCACCGTTTGAGTATGTGGATTACGCAGCATCCAAAGGTGCGATGGATTCACTCACCAAAGGCTTATCGCTTGAATTGGCTTCACGCAATATCCGAGTGAATGGTGTAAGGCCAGGCTGTATTTATACTGAGATGCACGCAGACGGCGGAGAGCCAGATCGCGTAGACAGACTAGCTTCGCAGTTACCATTACAACGAGGTGGCACGCCAGAAGAAGTCGCTAACTCTATCGCGTGGTTACTGTCAAACGAAGCTTCTTATGTAACTGGTTCATTTATTGATATTGCGGGTGGGCGATAGGGCGCGTTAGCCTTTACACTAAGATAGACCAGTAAAAACTATTAACACGCAACAAAAGTACCTAACTAAAAGAACGAAACTAAGAGTACAAATATGAAAAACTATTTTGAAAGTCCGTTTGTCGGAAAGTCACTCAAAGAACAAGTGACCAACCCAAACATCATCGTGGGCGAGCACAGCTATTACTCGGGTTACTACCATAACCACAGCTTTGATGACTGTGCACGTTACCTATTACCGGATAGAACCGACATCGATAAGCTGATCATCGGTAGCTATTGCTCGATTGGATCTGGCGCTGTGTTTATGATGGCGGGCAACCAAGGCCACCAAAATCAGTGGGTGAGTACCTTCCCGTTCTTCTACCAAGACGACGAGAAGTTTGAAGGCGCGATAGACGGTTTTGAACGCTCTGGTGATACCGTGATTGGTAACGATGTGTGGATTGGCACAGAAGCCATGATCATGAGTGGTGTTAAGGTCGGTGATGGAGCCATCATCGCAAGTCGAGCGGTTGTGACTAAAGACGTCGCGCCATACTCGATTGTGGGTTCAAACCCAGCGCGTCACATCCGTTATCGTTTCAATGAGACTGAAATCGCTCAGTTGCTAGAAATGAAATGGTGGGAGTGGAGCGAAGAACAAATCAAAGGCGCAATGTCGTCGATGTGCTCTTCAGAAATCGATGGGCTTTATCAATATTGGAAAGCGCTTAAGTAATCGCTGTTACCTGAGCACTTTGTCTCATCGCTACCGCTTTAGTTTATCGCTTTGGTTTATCGGGTAAGCACAGCGTAATGAATTAGATACCAGCACCGACTTGGAAGTAGAGGGCGGTATCTTCTTCACTGAACGCAATATCAATCCCTGAAATCAAACCATAGCGTCTTGCTATAAGGTATCGGAAACCGACACCGTAAGCCGCGTGAGAGCTTTGATCAAACATGTCTTTATCGCTGTCACCCGCATAGCCAATTCCCGTAAAAACCGCGGTTGACCAACGTGGTGTCCACTGTTTGCTTACTTGAACTTCTGCCGCGACCGTGTGTTCACCTTGATAGCGATTGCGGGCGATACCTCTCAGTTCAATGTCTGGGTAATATTGAGGAGAAAGCACTCGTTCGTTGGTCGACAATGATTTGTACTGTCCTCGCAACGCTAAGTTCCACTCCTTGTTTAACTCCCAATAGTTCAGCCCTTCCAAATTAAACGTTTGATAGGTGTAATCACTGCCAATGGCATCACCAAACCAAAGGTATTCCGCGACATAGTTGTATCCTTGCGTCGGATTCAAGAAGCTGTTCTTGCTGTCGTACTCAGCGATTAGACCCAAACCGGAAGAGGTCGGTGACGTGTTGCCAATGTTGTTTAAGATCTCTTGCGCTTTAGGATGATTATTAAGTGAGAGTGTTGGTGCGAAGAACTGTTGAGAAAACCCCAGTAACCATTGTGAGTCGGGTACTCTAAATTGGAGTTTCTGTATCCCGCCCATGCCTTTGAGTCCTAGCTCAACACCTTCGTTTGGATCGAGTGGAGACAAGGCGTTCGGAGAGCTTTGTCTATAAAAGGTCATGTTGATATCGCCATAACCTAATCCACCAAGATAGCGTATTGAGTCCTTATTCCAACTGCGCTTGTGACCAACAAACGCCATCCAAGTGCCATTCTCTGTCGCAAAGCCGCCAATCGCAGTGATTGCAGGGGTGAGAAGCTGGGCGCCACCATCGATTGATTTTTCAGCGAGTTCTTTACGTGTGTTTTTTTGCTCTTCAGATTCGTGCATGAAGATACCAGTGAAGCCGCCACCGTATCCTACCGCAGGCTCTGTAATTAGAATTGGAACAGGAAGAAAACCGTAGGCATTTTCTGCGAGGTATTCTCCCATATCGAGTTGGCCATCAATTTCATCGATAAAGCTGACGGCGTGTGTCGCCGTAGAAACAAGTATCAGGCTACTTAGTGCTAAAGGTTTAAAGGTCATAACATTCCGTATTATTCACTATCCATTAAATTGAGTGTAATCAATCAAATAGATAGCGCAATAGAACAGCGTTTACTATTGGATAGTTTCTACGTACGTCAGAATATCCAGAGCATCTTGCTTGGTAATTGTCCCTTTCCACGCTGGCATACCTTGTTCTACGTTACCTTCTAAAATGTCATCTGCCAAAGAACTTGGGCTGGTAAAAAAGCCGCCTAGTTTATTAGCGATATTGGCGGGCTTGTGTGGCAATGAAGCGGCAGTGGGGCCATCACCGTGTCCCTTGTCACCATGACACACCTGACAAAGCTGCGTGTATTTGGCTTTACCATTGGCAAAGTGCCTCGCATCGATTTCTGAGGCGGCACTCGCATTAAACGTCATCATTGAAGCGACTAAACCTAAAAAAGCTAACACGTGTAAATGGTTCATGGTTTTCATTGTTTTGTTCTCGATTATTATTTAACAATGAAAGAATAAGCAGGCGTGAGTAGAAGAAACGTGAATGGGTTAAGCTGGATTAAGCTAAGTTTAGAAGTAGGTTTAGAAGCACGTTTAGAAATAGGATTAGAAGCAAGTTTAGTTTCGGACGAACATCAATGTGACTTGGGTAAATGATTGATTATATGCATATTGCATAGTATGGCGTGTCGCATTAGCGTGGTGGATGAATTGGAGGGGTATTATGATTAGTTGCAACGATTACGATTATATTGAGATTGTGTGTATGCACCGATACCCAATCAAATTAACGCTGAAGTCTGGCGAGCAGATTGAATGTATCGGATTAGATACTCAACGCAATGATAGCCGTGAAGAGTGCATTAAGGTCAGTATTCAAGGTGTAGAACAACTTGTCGTACTCACTGATCTTTCCACACTAGAAGTCTGTGTCGACAATCCTCATTTTCAGCAGATTTCATTCAAAACGTCATAGGCTTTCAAATGAATAACACCATAGAACAATGCTATTGCACCGCGTGCAGAGAAGACACACAACATGTTGTTGTGTTGGTCAGAAAGACGAGTGCGTTTGCAGACAAACCTAACCAAAAGCGAAGCGAGTTTTGGGCAGGCATGATAAAAGGTTGGTTCCTTGGCCCGTTTATCGCGTCAATGGATGAGTTTTCTCGTCACCTTGTCTGTGAAAAGTGTGGCCATAAAGAGATACAAGATTAGTCGCGTTATTTTACAAAACATTGGATTCAATACAGTTAGATCGTCAATTGGCTTAGGAATAAAACGAATGAAAGTAGAAACGATTGAAGCCGTAAAGGCGTATGGTTTTTCAGTAAGAACCACTAATACCGATGAGATTGACCCGGCCAAAGCCAAGATAGGGCAATTGTGGCAGGGCTTTTTTGACCAAGCGTTTCCAAAATTAACGCCGGATTCAAAAGTGTATGGTGTCTACACCAATTACGAGTCTGACTTTACGGGTGAATTTGATGTCATCGCTTGTACTAGCGCACTTACCGATAACAATTTAGATGCGCTTGTCGAAACCGAAATACAAGCAGGAAAATACTTAACGTTTTCTGCTGAAGGTGAACTCCCTCAAGCAGTGATCGACCTATGGGGTGAAGTGTGGGCGTATTTCAACGCTGCAGATTGCCCACATGTTCGAACTTACACGACAGACTTTGAATTCTACAAAGGCGAAACTGAAGTCGAGATTTCGATAGCGATTCAATAAGCTTTGGGTTGTCGTTAGTGATAGTGCAAATTTAGTCATTAGCAAAAGAGCCGCTCTGTACGAGCGGCTCTTTTTATTGGGGTACACCGCTTTAATGAATTGGGGTACACCGCCTAAATAAATTGCGGTACACCGCTTTAACAAATTGTGGTGCACCGTCTTAACAAAGGTCAGCTACATCATTCTCATGAAGTAAGGAATAATCAGGGCGTTCGCTAAATCAATGAAGAACGCGCATACCAATGGCACGATGATGAAGGCTTGTGCTGAATGTCCATACTTCTGACTTACTGCCGACATGTTTGCCATGGCTGTCGGTGTTGAACCTAACGAAATCCCTCCGAACCCAGCACATACAACAGCCGCATCATAGGTCTTACCCATTGATGGGAACACGATGAAGATATTGATTATCACCGCCAGTAGCAGCTGCATTGCCAATATCGCGAAGATAGGACCCGCCAAGTCAATGAGCGTCCAAAGCTGCATGCTCATTAGTGACATCGCCAAAAATGTACCCAGGGAGATTTCAGCAATTAAGTCGATAGCGGGCGAGCCTGTCGGCCATTTCGCGCCCGAGATTCTAGGGTAGGAGTCTGGCATTACGTTGGTGATCACGATACCCGCAAACAAGCACGATACGAACAGTGGAAGCTGTAATCCTGTCTGACTAATCAATTCATTAAGCAACGCGCCGACAATGACACAAATATGGATCGCTAATACGGCGTCCAAAAATTGAAATGATGTGAGGGCTTGTTGTTGCTTTTTGGCATTTGAATCGATTGAACCTGATTGCTCATCGGTAGGTTTGAGGTTGTGACGCTTGATGAGAAACTTCGCAATAGGACCACCCATAAGGCTGGCTAAAATAAGCCCGAATGTTGCACTGGCGATACCAATTTCCACTGCACTTTCTAGGCCGAACTCTTCTGCAACCTTAGGTGCCCAAGCAATCGCGGTGCCATGTCCGCCAATCAGTGAAATACTTCCGCTGAGTAGACCAAAGACAGGCTCTAGGCCAAACATTGATGCGACAGAAATACCGACGATGTTCTGCATGATCATGAAGAAGATAGTGATTGCTAGCAAAATGACCAAGGGCTTTCCGCCTTTGAACAGGTCTTTCAAACTTGAGTTAATACCAATCGTGGTAAAGAAGTAGACCAATAATACATCGCGAGCAAACAGATCAAACTGCACTTCGATTGAGGTCGTCGCGTAAAGAGCCGCGAACAGGAGCGATGCCAAAATCCCGCCAGAGACAGGTTCTGGAATACTGAACTCTTTCAAAAAACCGATGACCTGATTGAGCCTCCGACCGATAAATAGAACCACGATCCCCATGGTCACAGCAAAGAATGACCCGAGATGTAAGATGTTGTTTTCAAATTCCATAGTGATCCTTGTAAAGGTGAAATTATGACGTGATTTTTGATTGCCAGATTGCACTTTAATAAGCAACTAGATTAGCATCATTTATTATATTCAAATGATAAGAAGTTTTGAAATTCCGGATCGGCAACAAGTTGTTTGTTACCTTCTTCAATCAATAGGTCGACGTTTTCTTTGTCTATCATAAAGTCCGTCGGAATTTGATTGAGTAAGTATCGCTTGGCACTGTTGTCTGATTTATTCAAGCTGATCTCAATGAAGTGGGGAGAAACCTTACGACCTTGATGAGAGGCCAGCTCCGACCAAGACTGCAACTCGTCGACGATCAAATCTTTTGTTGTGTCGTTATAGCGATGCAGCTGGATATCGGTGATGACGTCCACCGTTTGTTTCATGGAAGGCGCTTCAATTGACTCTCCAATGCCAGATTCTGGGTTTGTCGATGCATCAACCGAAATGATGACAATAGGACGCGCGTGCTGGTAGTCGTACAAGTTTTTCAGTTCTTCGTTGTCGTTGTAACGCAAGTATTCGGACATCTCATACACCGACAGCAAACCGAGGTTGTCAGTAATCCCGCCATCCACAAGGTGGAGATAACTCACATCATCCTTATTGCTATATGACTCTAACGACTTGATCAGATTTCGGTTGCGGTAACTGGTGTCGTCGAATGAGGGTTTTGTGTGTTCTGTTTTGTCGCAGTCATTTTTGTTCTCAAGCACGACAGGAGTAAATACAAAAGGGACAGCAGAAGAGGCGGCCACCGAGCTAGACACGGAATAGCTGTTTAAGTCTGAACAAATCAGGTCAAAGTACTCTTGTGTGAATGAAAAACGCGAACCCGTTGAAATGTCGGTTGCGTTAATCACAATGTAGGGCGCATTTTCTCGGTGCATCTCGGCAAACGTGCTTTCACCGAAGATGTTGGCTTTGTAATAGTCGGTGGCTTCGTCTGTTCTGGTGGCGTACGAGAACCAATAAGTAGGAGATAAAAGGATGGAAAGCAGATCTTTCGAGACTTCGTGATAAAGGAATGCTTCTTCGTAATCTTCGAATATCTGGTCGCCATAGATACCATAATAGGCGGCGGTAAAGCTGCCACCGGATACCGAGCTGATCATATCGACTTCATCTAACAGATTGACCGTTTCACCATCGATTTCGATGTTGGTGTCGCGCAATGCTTGCAACACGCCATATGAGAGCGCTGCTGCACGTGTGCCGCCACCAGAAAAAGAGAGGATTAACGTGACTTTGCTATTGGGTTTATTGAAGCTCTTCGCCGTGTAGGCTTGATTCTGCTGCGCGGCAGATTGGCCTGTGTTGGTTGCTTTGTTTTTCGCGCTACAGCCTGAAAGGGCAAGCGAGAAGGCCACTAACAGTGAAACTTTCGCGAACCCTTTAAAATCGGGACTAGGTGTGTTGAACGTATTCACTTTGTTTTTTGGCATAGCGCATTTCAAACTAACGTTGAGGTTGAGTGAAAGGCTATTTTCGTTGATATCTAATATGCCATCAATGGCGCCACCTGCAATTCAGTGTCACGATCTTCATAACAATCTAGAGGTAATCAAGCTTATTTAGAACTGTTTACAGTCATCTCCAGGAATCTAAAGTGATCTTCGGTAATCTAGGGTTATCTTCAGAAATTTGGAGTTATCTTCAACAATTTGGAGTCATCTCCAGCAATTCATAGCGACTTACTGGCATCCAAAAATACAATCTTGCTTGGTTTCATTCCACAAAGGGTATTGCTTCATGACTTGAGTGTAGAGCTTACTTTCCAAGTGCGCTCTTAACCAACGTCCTACGTTTTGGTATTCAGATTGCACAAACCACTTCTTTTCGACCCGCACAAACTGGCTGACAAAAGGCATCACGGCAAAGTCGGCTAAGCTTGGGGTTTCTCCGAAAAAGTAGGGCTGATCGGTGAGTAGCGCTTCTAACTGACTAATGAACGCTTCGCAGGCTTGTCGACGTTGTTCAACATCGATGTTTCGGTAACGAACAGACGCTCTGTACTTTTCTAAGAGGCCAATAAAATCTTTATCGTTGGTTTTTATGAGCTGGTGGACTTGTTGGCTCAGTGTTGGATTACTTGAACGCAGAAGATCTTGAGGATCGTTTTGCTGAAGTGCCCAGTTCATCACATCCAAGCTTTGCTCAATGATTTGTCCATTTGGCAACACCAATACCGGAACGGTACCTTTTGGCGAACTGGCCAATAGTTCACTAGGCTTGTCTTTGGTAACGATTTCTCGAAGTAACACTTTTTGCTGTGATAGTGCGATGCCTATTCGTCCGCGCATGGCGTAAGGGCAGCGACGTAAAGAATAAAGGATAGGTAAATCGAATTCGTTTGGCATTATTGAGGTCATTTAGTTTGAAAAGTGTTGTTAGGTGGTAAAGAGATCGTGATGTAGGTAGAATACGCGGCTTAAAAATTATAAGTAAGTGAGCGACTTCAAAAATGAGCAGAAAGATTGAGTTATTAGCCCCAGGTGGCGATGTAGAGGCGATTAAAGCAGCTATCGTAGCAGGTGCTAATGCGGTTTATTGCGGTTTAGACACCTTCAACGCTCGTAACAGAGCCTCTAACCTATCGTTAGATGAGTTGAATGGTGTGATTCGCCTTGCTCATGAATACGGTTGTGAAGTGTTTCTGACTCTTAACGTTGTGCTGCTGGAGCATGAAATTAAGAGCATCACTAAACTGTTGAACCAGCTTGTGAACACTAAGCTTGATGGCATCATCGTCCAAGATCTTGGTTTGTTCGATTTGGTGAAAAAGCATTTTCCATCGTTAGATGTTCACGCATCGACTCAGTTAACGACACACAACGAAGGCCAGATTAAGTTCTTGTCTAAAATTGGCGCAACACGCGTTAACTTGTCTCGTGAATTGAATCTGCCAGAAATCAAAATGCTGACGGAAGTGGCACACGATCACGATGTTCTAACCGAAGTGTTTGTACATGGCGCTTTGTGTATCGCATTCTCTGGCCAATGTTACTCAAGCTCAGTAAGTGTGGGTAACTCAGGTAACCGTGGTCGTTGTAGCCAAGCATGTCGTGATGAATACGAAATCACTGATGCAGGAAACAAGTTTCCACTGAACCTGAAAGATAATTCAGCGTACTACGACCTACCTGAATTGGTTGACGCGAAAGTCGACTCATTGAAAGTTGAAGGCCGTATCAAAGGCGCACACTACGTATACACAGTGGTTGATACGTGGCGCAAACAAATTGATAGCTTTGTAGAAAGTGGTTTGTTGATCGAAGACGATTCAAACCTGCACAAAGTATTCAACCGTGATTTCACTAACTCTTTCCTTAAGGGCAACCTAACGAAAGACATGTTCATTGATAATCCTCGTGACAACAGCATGAACTACGCCGTTGATAAAGCGACGAAAGAGAACAATGAAATCTCAGTGGTACAAATCCAAGAAGTGACCAGCGATCTTTATGAAGCGAAAAATGCCCTAGGCAGCGAAATGCGCGACAAGATCGAGTTCCTTGATATTCGTAAAACACCCGTGTCATTGTCGTTTAGCGCTAAGGTGGGTCAACCATTTACGGTGACAGTGAACACACCAAAAGAAAACTTTACGGTTCAATCTCAATCATTATTGGCAACAGCTAAAGAGACTGCGATTACTCAGGCGTTACTTGAGAAGCGTTTCAAATCAGTGAAGAGTGCAGTTCATACGCTTGAAAACTGTAACTACGACAACTTAGATGAAGGTCTGATTCTTCCTTTGAAAGAAGTGTCGGTCTTAAAAGACGAAATCGATTTCATCTTAAACGGTTCTGTGAAAGTGATTAAGCACGTTGAAGTGCCGGCACTGCCTCAGCAACCAAAGGTTAACGAGAAGCCAACCATGTCGATGCTTATCGCTGATGTGGAAGACTTGCACCTGTGTGACGTAACTGACGCGGATGTTTACTTCAAACTGCCTGAAAGCTTCAAGAAGCGTTGTAACAAGTACATCGACATCTTGGCAGCAAACCCACGTTTGATTCCTTGGTTCCCTGCAGTATTAATCGGCAAAGATTACGACGAAGCAGTTCGTATTCTTGAAGAGATCAAGCCAGCTCGCATCGTGACCAACAACACGGGTATTGCTTACAAAGCTTACGAGATGGGTATTGAGTGGGTAGCAGGCCCATTCATGAACACCACAAACTCTCACGCACTGGTTACGCTGAAAGAAGAGCTGAACTGTGCTGGTGCTTTCATTTCGAACGAGATCAACAAAGGTCAGATTCGTCATATTCGTCGCCCAGAGAACTTCAAACTGTTCTACAGCATCTACCACCCAATCTTGATGATGACCAGCCGCCAGTGTTTCTTCCAAAGAACCGTGGGTTGTAACAAGCCAAGCATTGAAGCCGGTTGTATGTTGAAGTGTGAGAAAGCGACCACGATTACCAACGTGAAAGGCATCTCTTTCGCTGTTGATAAACAGAAGGGTGGCTACCCAAGCATTTACAACCATGAGCAGTTCTTAAACCATGACGCTGTAACGGATTTCTCAGGTCTGTTCGACGAGTTCTTCATTGACCTGACCAACATCGGCGCGGGTTCGAAAGAAGTACAAGACAAAGTAGAGCTGATTAAACATTTCCAAGGTTTGATTAACGGTGTTGACGGTTCACAACAGAACCTAGAACAGATGGTTGAAGTTCGAACTAATGCTCAGTACGTTCAAGGTTTATAGGGTTCAAGGTTTGTAGGTCTATAGATTTATAGGCTGCACGGCTTATAGCTTCTAAAGCAAAGAGCGTTCAGCATTCAAGGTCTATAAGTATTAACCGCTTATAACCGTTTATAGCCGCTTATAAGTACTCTGAACCAATAAACAAAAGGCCACTCAATCGAGTGGCCTTTTTGTATCTGAGCATTTTGAATCAGCGAATACGTTATTCCGTCACGGCTTCTTGTTTGAAGCATGGGCTTTTCAACGTGTTCATCTTTTCAATTTCGTTGGTTAAGCGTAGCGAGAGCAGGGCTTTTTGGTTTGAAGAAAAATCAAACATCACGATAGTCGCGGTGCCTATGGTCGTCAGTTTCTGCTGATTTTTACTGACAATCGCGTATTCCATGGTGAATCGGTCATCTTGAATATCAGTGACACGAGAGCCAATCATTAAGGTATCTGGATACGTGACTGGGCGGAAATACTTACAGTAAGTGTCACCAAGAACAGGGCCAACTTTGGTAATCGCCATCTCTTCCATCAGCTCAACGTGCTTAAAGAAATCTAAGCGAGCGGTTTCGAAATAGCGAAAATATACCGCGTTGTTAACGTGATTGAGTGCGTCCATTTCTCCCCAAGCGACAGGGATTTCTGTTACTACCGGGTAGTCAGATAATAGTGCTTCCATGCGAACTCTCTTATTGTTATCTGTATAGTTAATGTTATCTGGGTAATTAATATTATCGGCTTATCCTTCATCGGGATAAGTTGTTATTGGAATAAAAACCCTACCGCTAAATTAACAAAACTGCAACACGTGTGATTTAAGTTTTTGAAGCTTGAAACCACACAATGTCAGTGACTTAACTTTCCGTTACTTATTGATTAGCGTCTCACTAAACAAACGACTTACGCACATCCACTCAATGATTACGCACTAAGGTGTTTGAATTGCAGTTCAACTAAGCGTTGGTACAATTCGCAGCTATTGATGAGAGACTGGTGGTCGCCGATGTCTACTAGCTGGCCTTTATCGAGCACCGCAATCTGGTCGGCGTGTTTAATTGTTGATAAACGATGAGCGATAATGATCGTCGTTCTGCCACGCATTAACTCTTCTAACGCTTGTTGTACGTGATGCTCACTTTCGCTGTCTAGCGCACTGGTTGCTTCGTCCAACAATAGAATGTTTGGATCTTTTAAGATGGCACGAGCGATGGCAATGCGTTGTCTCTGGCCGCCAGAAAGCCTTACACCGCGTTCACCAAGAAAGCTGTGATAGCCTTCAGGTAGGTTTTGGATGAACTCATGTGCGTGTGCTTTCTTAGCCGCTTCGATAACTTGCTCGTCTGTTGCCTGCGGGTTGCCGTAGCGAATGTTATGGAACACATCGTTACTGAACAGAGCAGGTTGCTGTGGAACCAATGCCATCTGCTTTCTTAGCTCATTTGGATCAAACTGATTAAGTTCAACACCGCCTAACGTCACTTTACCCACTTGTGGGTCGTAGAAACGTTGCAGCAGTTCGAACAGGGTGGTTTTACCTGCGCCAGATGGGCCAACCAGTGCCAATACTTTACCTTCATGGGCAGTGAGCGTGAGTTTGCTTGTTGCGGGTTGATCCGGTCTTGATGGATAACAGAAGGTCACATCATCAAATGCGACTTCTGGTGTCACGTTATCTAGTGATGTTGGGTTCGCTACTGGCGCAACAATATGGCTTTCAACTTGTAGGATTTCGATTAATCGCTCGGTCGCACCTGCCGCGCGTTGCAGTTCCCCCATCACTTCAGAAATGGTACCTAATGACGAAGCAACCATAATGGCATAGAAGACAAACGCCGCTAAGTCACCCGCTGACATGGTGCCGTTGATGACATCACTGCCGCCAACCCACAGCATCCCTGATATTGCGCTGAACACGATAACAATCACACCAGAGATAAGAATCGCACGCTGTTTTACACGCTGGCGACCAATCTCATAAGCCTTTTCCACTTCAACCGCGAATGACGCTTTCTCTTGCGCTTCTCGGCTGTAGCTTTGCACCGTTTTAATGTGCTCAATCGCTTCACCTGCGTAAGAACCCACATCAGACATGGAGTCTTGGCTTTGGCGAGATAAAGCTCTTACACGGCGCCCGTACACAAGAATCGGAATCAAGATAAATGGCACCGAGGCCAATACAATCAACGTCAGCTTAATATTGGTCGCAAACAGCATGATGATTGCACCAATACACATCAACGCGCTGCGCATCGCCATGGAGAACGACGAACCTATGATGCTTTGAAGCAGAGTGGTATCCGTTGTAATGCGCGACATGATGTCGCCACTGCCATTGGTCTCGAAGTAACTCGGATGCAGCGTCACGACATGATTGAAAACCGATAGGCGAATGTCCGCACTCACGCGCTCCCCAACAGAAGAAACCAAATAGAAGCGGAAGAAAGTACCAATCGAGATCAATACGACCACGACCATGATGAATTGAATCGCGCTGCCTAAATCTGAGAGTGATTGTTGGCTAAAACCTTGGTCGATGAGAAGGCGAATACCATGACCGACTGAAAGGGTTAAGCTCGCCGTGAAGATCAACGCGATCAACGCAGCAATAACACGACCTTTATAAGGCTGAATGAATTTACTCAGCTCAAACAAAATACTGAGGCTTTTTTTCTCAGGTTTGGGTTCTGGCGCTTTTTGAGTAGAGCGCTGAGTTGAGTCGAGCGTAGAAGAGACATCGTTTTGCATATGACTGCCTTAATGTGTTGTCGCTTTAAAAATAGATGGCTTGTTGCTTATGACTTATTGCCTGTACTGCGTGTTGTTCGCTGGGAAGTACTTGTTGTTGAGAATAGAACCCATTAAAGCATTTATTGCTCCGTGACGCTCCCTAGGAAACTCAATTTCCAATATTTGATCATCACCAAGTGCATAGTTCGAAACGACATTAAAGGAAAACTAAGCATTCTGATCCAGTCAGTTCGATAGGAAAGTAGGGGGTTTAACCCTAATTTTTATGCAAGTAAATTAGCGTTAATAGGGGAGTGCGTTCATAAACTAGTAATCGAGTTGTGATTTATAAATTGATAGAAAAACGTTTGCTTTTTATCTCGATACTAACCTTATCAATGGCTTGCAATTTTTGGTTGTAAGACCAGTTATAGCGACTGTTTTTTGTGCAATATTTGTTACAAAAATTCAACAAAGTAGCTTTTTATACATTTTTCTTGCATAAAACCTCGGATTGAATAGAATAACCAACAAATGACAATTAATGCAGTATTGTGGCATGAGTATTCAAGTAAAGAGCATCAACAAATCATACGGTGATACCCAAGTTCTTCATGACATCAGTTTCGACTGTGAGAGTGGCGAAACCTTGGTATTGCTTGGCCCAAGCGGCGCTGGCAAGAGTTCACTACTGCGTGTTTTGAACCTGCTAGAAATCGCGGACAACGGCGAATTAGATATTGCTAACGAGCAATTCGACTTTGCTGGTCAGATCCAAGAGAAGCAAGGGCTTAAACTTCGTCGTAAAGTCGGCATGGTGTTCCAGCAATACAACTTATGGCCACACATGACGGTGATGGAAAACTTGATTGAAGCACCAACCAAAGTTGCGGGTTTGGATAAGCAAGAGGCGATCAAGCAAGCTCAAGAAGTACTAAAGACACTTCAACTTGCCGACAAAGCTGACGCTTGGCCACTTCAACTGTCTGGCGGTCAACAACAGCGTGTTGCGATTGCACGTGCGCTGATGATGAAACCGGATGTGTTGTTGTTTGATGAGCCAACAGCGGCGCTTGATCCTGAGATCACCAACCAAGTCGTGAGCATTATTAAAGAATTGAGCGGAACGGGCATTACCCAAGTGGTCGTGACGCACGAAGTCGACTTCGCGAAGAAGATTGCTAGCCACGTTCTGTACCTAGAGAAAGGGTACATCGTTGAACACGGCACCAGTGATTCATTCGTTAATCCGCAGACACCTGAGTTTGCCGAGTATTTGACTCATTAAGTAAGTCACGTATTTAAAGAAAGTTGACTCACTAGATTTAGCTAAACACAACATCAATTAAAACAATCAAATTATAAGAATGGCCACAGGCCGCTATTACACAGTATTCGGAGTAACAAAATGAAAAAGATTCTACTAGCTTCACTTATCGGCCTTGCTTCTTTTAACGCAGCTGCTCAAGAAGAAATCAAATTCGCAATGGAAGCAACGTACGCACCATTCGAATACATGGATGAGAACAACCAAATTCAAGGTTTTGACGTAGACTTAGCAAACGCACTTTGTGAAGAGCTGAAAGCAACATGTACTTTCCACAACCAAGCATTCGATAGCTTGATTCCTGCGCTTAAATTCAAACGTTACGATGCAGCTATCTCAGCAATGGACATCACTGAAGCACGTCTTAAACAGGTGAACTTCTCTAACGCATATTACGACAACTCTGCAGCATTCATCTCTTTCGAAGGCAAAGTAGCAGACCAAGCAGCACTAGAAGGTAAGCGTGTTGGTGTTCAAAACGGTTCTACTCACCAGAGCTTCCTGCTTGAGCAAATGACTGGCGTAACAGCGGTACCTTACTCAAGCTACCAAGATGCATTCATCGACATGAAAAACGGTCGTATCGATTCTGTATTCGGTGACACAGCTGTTGTAGCAGAATGGTTCAAGAAAGAAGACAACCTAACGTACGTTGGCGACCAAGTAACAAACCAAGAGTACTTCGGTAACGGCTTTGGTATCGCAGTAAACAAGAGCAACCAAGAACTTGTAGACCAGCTTAACGTTGCACTTGCAGCAGTGAAAGCGAACGGCGAATACGACAAGATCTTCAACAAGTATTTCGGTAAGTAATTTATGGAATTAACGGGTTACTCTTTAGGGCTCGTCGAAGCAAGCTGGATGACTGTTCAGCTTGCATTCGTAAGTCTATTGGTTGGATTGGTTCTAGCAGTTTTGTTTGCAAGTGGTGAGATGTCTCGTCGTATTGCAATCAAATGGCCAACGACTGCATTTGTGACGATTGTTCGTGGTTTACCAGAAATTCTGGTCGTGCTGTTTATCTACTTTGGTTCGACACAAGTTCTGTTCATGATCACTGGCGACTTCATAGAAGTGAGCCCGTTCTTATCTGGTGTTGTTGCACTGTCACTTATCTTTGCTTCTTACGCTTCACAAACCATCCGTGGTGCTTTGAAAGCAGTAAGCAAAGGGCAGAGAGAAGCAGCAAGCGCGCTTGGTATCTCTCAATCACGTTCATTCTTTCGTATAGTTTTACCTCAAGCGGTAAGACACGCGCTACCAGGGTTAACCAACCAATGGTTAGTGTTACTAAAAGACACTGCATTAGTATCGCTGATTGGCGTAACGGATTTGTTGAAACAAGCACAACTAACATCAGCGGCAACGCACGAAGCATTTACTTGGTACGCGACAGCAGCAGCAATCTACTTGGTCATCACTTTAATCACACAAAGATTGGTAAAAGTGATTGATCGTAAGTTCTCTATTCAAGGTTTGGGTAACAAAGGGGCAATGGCATGAATCAACAATACCTCTCTCAAATGCTTGAGGGCTTAGCGACCAGCCTGCAACTCACAGGCGCTTCATTACTTGTTGGTTGCATCTTGTCATTGCTGATGACGGTAACGCTAATCCTAAGAATACCGGCGATTCACTGGTTAACACGTGGCATCATTACGTTGTTCACCGGCACACCATTGTTGGTTCAAATCTTCTTGGTGTATTACGGCCCGGGTCAGTTCGATTGGATTCGTGAAAGCTTCATGTGGACTTGGTTAAGCCAACCTTGGTTCTGTGCAATGTTAGCATTAGCATTGAACACCGCGGCATACAGCACGCTACTGTTCAGAGGCGCATTCAACGCGATTCCAGCAGGGCAGTGGGAAGCATGTCGTGCACTTGGCATGGACAAAGTAGCAACGCTTAAAGTGTTACTGCCATACGCTTTACGCCGCGCCGTTCCAGCTTACTCGAACGAAGTGATTCTAGTCTTCAAAGGCACGTCACTGGCAAGCACCATTACCATCATGGATTTGATGGGCTACGCTCAGCGTATTAACGGCCAAACCTACGACACACTCACTGTGTTCGGCATTGCTGGCGCATTCTACTTAGCAGTAAACGGCATACTAACGCTGATCTTCCGCCAAGTAGAGAAGAAGGCCCTCGCATTCGAAGCGGCGTAAGCTAGCCACTAACAAGTTTAATTAACGTATAAAGCCTGCCATTTATGTTCGCATAGATGGCAGGCTTTTTTGTGTTTGGGGTATGTGTAGGGGTGTTGTCTTTATGCACAGTCTTAGAGGGTGTTCGCTAGAATCATATTATGCGGAAATATTCTGTATCTTGCCATTCAATGAGTCTATCTATGTTTTAAGTCACTGAAATGCTGTGATTAATCGTGGTAAATTGCTGTGCATATGAAACTAGATAGAAAAACTCCGTATTTAAATGCAGAATTTTTCGGTCTAATAGCTGTTATGTGTTCAGTCTTGCCATCTAATAAATTCTGTCTAATCCTCAGATGACTTAAAAAATTAAGGTCGATTAATTAATGAAAATAGAACAAGTTAGTATTTTTAACTATCGAAACTACTCAAACGCTGTAATTAACTTTTCTTCTAGTACGTTAATAATCGGAGCGAACGATGTAGGTAAAACAAATCTAGTTTTTGGTTTAAGGTTACTGTTAGACAAATCTTTGTCTGAACGTGATATTGAGCCCTCAGAGACAGATTTTCATATCTCACCTGATGGAGAGCAAGCTGATGAATTTTCGATCACAGTGCAGTTTTGCGATATCAATGAAGATGCGGTTCTTTCAATATTAAAGGGTCATATTAGTGATGATTGCCGAACTATTTTTAGACTTGTGGCACAACGTTCTAATTTAGATTATAAGCTATTCGTTGGCTCTACTATTGACGACCTTGAGGAAGTAAGCAGTAGGTTTTACTTGCGTTACATTAATTTACGGTATGTAAATGCACAGCGTAATCTCCAGAAATTCATTGAAACCGAAAAAAAACATTTATTAAGAATTTCTCAAGCCGAATTGACTGACGAAAATAGCGATGCAGATAAATTACAATTAACAAAGATAGGAAAAAGCTTAAATGTTGTAAATGAAAGAGTAAGGAAATTAAACTATGTTAAAGACTCAACAGCTCTAGTAAATGAAGAGTTGCAGAAAATCGCACATACTTTTTCAGATTACGAAATTCACTTAGATTCTGGTGCAATTAAAGTTCAACAATTTATAGATAATTTGCAACTGAGTGCTTCAACAAATGGCTCAAAAATGTTGTTGGGAGGAGATGGTAGAAATAACCAAATACTATTAGCACTTTGGAAGGCAAAAAGTCAGAGAGAATTTAATCCTGATCATGAAGTTGTGTTTTATTGTATAGAAGAACCTGAAGCCCACTTACACCCACACCAACAAAGAAAATTAGCAAATTACTTAATTAATGAATTATCTGGCCAAACAATAATTACTACGCATTCTCCGCAAATAACAGCGCAATATAGTCCTGATTCAATAGCGCACATTATCAATAGAAATTCGAGAAGTTACGCGGCTAGCGAAGGGTGTTCAAGTTGTATAAGTGAAGCATGGGATAACCTAGGTTACCGCATGAGTATACTCCCAGCTGAGGCATTTTTTTCAAGAGTTGTATTGCTAGTTGAAGGACCATCAGAGAAGTTATTTTATACTGAGTTAGCAAAAGCATTAGATATAGATCTAGATTTTTTTAATATATCAATACTTACTGTAGATGGCGTTCAGTTTGAAGTTTATGTCAATGTATTAAATGCAATGGAAATACCTTGGGTATTAAGAACAGATAATGATGTATCAAAAATAACAGTGCAAAATGTAGAAAAAAGAAATCTAGCAGGTATTAATCGGTGCCTTTCATTGGCTGATGAAACAAAGTTGCCACATGCTCCAATGGTTACGACTTCACAGTCATTAGTTGACGATGGGACTTGGCAAAGAATTTCAAATATTATAAATACAAATAACATGTATTTATCGAAGATAGATTTAGAACAAGATCTTGCTCTAGAGCTACCAGAACAGATTTTAGAGTTTTCTGGTAAAAATACCCTTCCGGAAGCTGTAAAATATCTGGCTGCTAAAAAAGCAATCAGGATGAGGGAATTCTTAACTGCACATAAAGACCAATTACAAAATATTAGGCAAGGTGAATTAGCTAAACCATTATTAGACTGTTTAAGTCATGTCATTATTCCAGAGGTGCAGGATGAGTGATTCATTTAATCTTACTGATGATCAACTAGCTGCGATTAATTCAGAACAAAATATGGTTATTACTGCTTGCCCTGGTAGTGGTAAAACTACAGTTATTGTTGAAAAAATACGTAAAGAAATACCTTTATTGAACAATTTTCAAGGTGTAATAGGTATTACATTTACTGTAAAAGCTAGTAAGGAATTGAAAAAGAAATGCGAGAAAAATGCTTTTGATATTAAATCTAGTTTCTTTGGAACTATTGATCATTTCTGTTTAAGTGAAATTATCTTTCCATTTGCTAATCGTATATTTGGCCGTACTGCCTATGATATTGAATGTAAAACATATGATGATATTGAGGAGTGTTACAAAGAGTCGATACCAGATCTAAGTAATGCTGATACTGTATTCAGTACTTCTGAGTATCAGTTATACCATAGTGAATTTGAAAGACATTACCAAAATGGATTTGTATTATTGGAAGCAATAGGAGTTATAGCCAATCATATTATAAACAATTCACTTGCTTGTAAGCGTTATATCACTTCAAGGTATGCTTCACTATATGTCGATGAATACCAAGACTCCTCTGAACCACAACACCAACTTTTCCTTGCTTTATTACATGCAGGGCTTAGAGCTACGGCTGTGGGTGATGTTCAACAATCTATATATGCTTGGAGAGGAAGTAGTCCTGATTATATTAATGACTTAGTTCAACAGCGTGATGTATTTGAACATCATATTGTTGATATAAATCATCGGTGTCACCCTTCTATTACAAACTATGCTAATAGGCTATTTTCAAGTGAATGTGAGCTATTAGATAGTGATGAAATACGAGTTTATCGTAGAGTTTTTGATGGAACTCAATCAGAATTAGCAACGCAATTGAATACTTTTATACCAAGGGTGGTAGAGGTGCTAAATATTTCTAACTTGGCAGAAGTTGCAGTTTTAGTTAGGAATAATAGGAGCTTAGGTTATTTGACTAATAACCTTTCAATACCATTTAGAGTATATAGTGATGATGCATTAAGTTTAATGAATTCAAAAAACACTAATCTGTATATAGACCTTTTAAAGTATCATTTTGATTCTAGTTTTCTACTCGCTGACATTTCTGAGCTTACAAAAAATGAGGATGTGCTTGGAAGAAGTAACTTAGCTTTAGTGAGAGCTAATATTAAAGGTTTACGAGGAAAAAATGTTGGTGAACTCAGCTCTGCAATTCAAAATATTAGTCTTTCTCTCACAGGAACAGTTGGTTCTGAAAGAGAACTCTTAACATTAGAAGAAGTGCTTTCTAACGAAGAGGCAATTAAGCAATATACGCCTAGCAATACTAATGAAGTGCAAGTAATGACTCTCCACAAGTCTAAAGGTCTTGAATTTGAGGTTGTGATTCATTTAGATCTTTACGATTGGGTTTTTCCATTTCGAGAATATACAGGTGATTTTAGCGAGTACTCATACCCAAGCTGGGAGCAGGATTTGAACTTACACTATGTTGGAATAACTAGAGCTAAATCAGCTTGTATTTTGGCTCATAGTACAAGGCGTTTAAACTCAAACGGCGAGAATAGAAGCGGGCAACCATCAGCGTTTCTTAATTTAAACGGGCTTAATGGCTTGTACGCTTAAACAACACATAACAAGAAAATAAACAAGGACACGTAACAGTTGGCTACGCTTCGCTACACAATTTTAGCCAACTATTACTTAGCCTGTTATTTGGGCGTTATACCACAAGCAGTATTACAGCATATAGCAAGGATAGATTATGGAAGAATACTGGAACCCGATGGTTCCCGAATTATCAGTTAGTAATTTTGAAGCGTCGTTATCATTTTACGTCGATGTGCTTGGCTTCTCTGTGCGTATTAAGCGAGAAAACCCTGACTTTGTATACCTTGAACAAGAACAGGTTCAGATCATGCTCGAACAAATCACGGATTCAGGGTGGAATACTGGTGAGTTAGTTACTCCATTAGGACGTGGAGTAAACTTTCAAATAGAGCTTTCAGATTTAGAGCCGCTAGTTGAAAGACTGAAGAAAGCTAACGTACGTTTTTTCCGTGATTTAAAAGAAACATGGTATGACATTGGTGAAAAGCTATCAGGTGAACGAGAGTTTCTAATACAAGATCTAGATGGTTATTTACTAAGGTTTACCCAGCACCTTGGAGAGAAAGCGAAGCCGTCAGAGTAGTGTTATAACAAACTGTTCAAGATGGGTTTTCAATACGTGGCATTTATACTATGCCTTTGTATTAGTTATCTAAGAGGTATAGATCTGCTTCGGCATTGAGTCACTTCCACCTGAACAGGGCGCACCACTCATCGTGTTGAAATTCATATTGCATCCCCATTTCAGGGTAAATCGAGACCTATTTCCTTGCCCGAGAAATGAGCAAAAGTAGTATGTGCTTTAGAACTCTACTTTTAGTCAATTTTTCAGGTAATACGTGAATATACTTCTGATCATACCTACAGTTTTTTTAGCTAAATTTATTGGTTTGCAAATGGGATTCACCTATAACCTGTTTTCAGATCCGTTCAGTCTTAAGCTTGCTCTGATTGACCTTGGTTTATTTGTCTTTGTCGGTGCAGTTCTTAGTTTTATTTACGACAAGGTCAAACATGCACTCAAGAACGTCAGGAAAAATTAGCCTGACATAGCACTGAAAACGGATGCTCAACGGCGTTATTTTCGGCTTACTTCAATTTCAGTGTTTATGTCGCAATGATTTAAGATCTGGTCGTAGCGTCACTCACACCTATACATAGTGTTGCTTTCTACGAGGGAATGAACATGAGACAAGGAATTTTCAAGAATCTGAAGTTGGCATTAGGTGTTGGTTTTGGTGTTGCCATTCATCAGTACTTTTTTATGACGGATGGTGTGTTTGATTTCTATCGGCCAATGGTGGCGTTTGCTTTTACGTTTGTAGTGAGCAGTATTGGTACACTTCTAAAAGAAAGAATCATGCGTAACAAGCAGACTAAAGGGACATCATGACTAAAATCTATTTCGTATGTGGCTTTATCGGTTCGGGTAAGACGACTTACTCGAAAGCGCTTGAAGAAAAGCATGGCGCCTTTCGTTTCTCGATTGATGAGTGGATGATTCCTTTGTATGGCGAACATATGGAGCGTGAAGTTTTTGATAGCCGGCTGGCTGCGCTTCAAGGTTTATTCAAGGACTCTGCAATGCAGCTCTTTTCTTTGGGTGTTCCGGTGATTTTTGACTTTGGTTTTTGGCGTGAGTCTGATCGGGATTCTTTTACAAGCTGGGCATCAAACCTAGGCGTGGACAGCGAAGTTCACTACCTTGATGTCCCGTTTGAGACTTGCAAGCAGAGAGCATTTAGCCGCAACTCGGAACTTAATGGTCAGTCTTATGAAATGACACCTGAAATGTTAGATCTGTTTTGGTCTTGGTTTGAGGTTCCCACTTCAAATGAAAATGTTATTTGGGTTCAACAGCAAGCTCAAAAAGGTATGTAGTCAGGCGCGAAGGTGAGTGGTATTTTTATTATCTAGCTTGTGTTCTAAGTCTTCCGTTACATTGGGTTTATGAAAGTCTGAGTTGTCCATCGAATAGTCGTGTAACAAGGGCATTTCTCATGCCGTATTTTTGGTAATTAGTTCTTCCTGTCGATTATCGAATTTGTCCTAAACCCACTATAAGGCAGGGAACCCCAATGAATAGAACGCTATGGTTCGCACTCATTTCGCTTTTGTTTTCAATGACAATGGTATTTTGTACATACAGTTATGGCATAGAGAGCCACGTTGAAGTAATCACACTCACTTTAGTACTGTCTGGCCCTCTGATTTTTACCTTTGCGCTTGTTGTCATTTTTTGTGGCGCACCAGTCATTAGCAAGTACAAGTTACTTGGAACCGTCGCAATTTGTGTGCATGGATTTACAGCCTCACTACATGTGCTGTGGAACGGTTTTATGTTTATCGATGTGATTAATAAACAAGGCTTAGGTCCGGGACAAGGTTATTCTGGTTTGATACTTTGGATTGGCAGTATCAAGGCGATGCTACTTGGTTTGGTTGTGGGAGTATGCCTGCATTACTTGCTACGATTATTTAGAAAGGCTGCAGTAAGATAGCTGTTGGCTAGTTAGTGGGTTGTTCGTTGTCTATAGGAGTTGTCGCTGTGTTTTATAGTAAGGAATTCAACAAGGGATTGCTGCTCATCCTTGTTGCGATAAGTGCTTTCATTGTCGTTACCTCTGATAATAACCCCGGGACATTAGTCGCTCATGCCATCAATGGCTTAATTGCTTTGCTCTTTTTCTCCATGACCATTGAGGTCAAAGACAATGTACTAAGCTGGTATTTCGGCTTTGGTGTTTGGCGTAAGAATGTAGAAGTGTCAGACATTACCGATGCATCGTTCTATCAAAGCAAGTGGTATCAAGGTATTGGCATCCGAATGCTGAGCGATGGCTGGTTGTATAATGCATCGATAGGTTCAGCATTGAAGTTAAGCCTAACCAATGGAAAGCATGTTTACATTGGTTGTAAGGATACAGACGGTTTAAAGCTAGCTTTGAAAACCGCTAACGAACAGATAACCGAAAAATGATTTATTAGGCTTGGCATTTTTTGTTTTGAGTTGGGCTAATGTTTAAGGTTCTATGCTTTAAGTGAGTACACTTTAATATCGCAACAAGTGAATCGGAGGTTGAATGGACAAAGCAATCAAAACACATTTCGACGAGTATCCCGATGATGTTCGAGCTAGGCTTGACGAGTTGCGTTCGTTAATCTTTGAGCTTTGCTCTGATTTGGATTTAGGTGAAGTCGAAGAGTCTCTGAAATGGGGCGAACCGAGTTACAGCGTTAAGACGGGTAGCCCAATTCGAATCGACTGGAAATTAAAATCACCAAACAAGTATTACTTGTTCTTTAACTGTCAAACAAAGCTAGTCGACACATTCAGAGAATTGCACGATGGCACATTGGCATTTCAAGGTAATCGGGCAATCGTCTTGAACCTAACTGAACCACTTCCCAAGGCACCAATTAAGCAGTGCTTAGAGTTAGCCTTAACTTATCAACAACGAAAACATCTACCGCTTCTTGGCGCGTAACTCTTACGCGCTGTCATTATATTTTTTAAACTGGTTATCTGTGTTCTAGCTATCACTCTTTAAAGCGCTAAGACTGTACCATCTTGATTAGTATCAAGAGGCTAGGGAATCTCTATAACCAACGCTGATTGTATTGCTTACCGTTTAAAAAGGTGTTCTAGTCACCTTGTATTTCAGACTTAAAAGGAAGTTGTATGAATTTAGATAAAGCCAAGAAACGTATCGCAAAGCAAGTTAAAAAAGGTGACCACGGATACCCAAAAATCACGTTAGCGTACTACGGTACGACCAAAGATCTCGCAACGGAAGTCGCGGTTCAATTTATGCTGGGTGAGGGCGATGGTGTCCAAGAAGAACGTTTTTCTTGTGAAACTGAAATCCGAGATAATGAGCTGATCCAAACAACGTTACTCAAGATAATCGAACGCGCTAATGTTAACTCTGTGATTGAAGTTGAAGGCGTGGCTGCTCTTTAGTTTGCTTTGGTTTGGAAACGAAGCCAACACGGGAACTCAGGTGTATAATCCACATTTTTATCGAAGTAGGCACAACACATGGCGATCTCGTTTGAAACTCAAAGACTAAAAGTAGAAGAAGTTGCAGGTGAACTTACTGTTCCTGAACGTTCGGCTCTACTTGAGCGAGTACCTGGAATTCTAACCCCGTCAGTAGTTGAAAACCTTCCACCATACTTTCACGGTATTGTGTCAGGTGAGCTGGCTGAAATTTGGCTCGACCGAATGTTGTCGGAGAGCCGCTTACTTCAAGTGAAATCCAACGATAATCAATTGATTGGTTTTCTGTTCGCTTATGTGGAAGTGCAAAGTGATGCTCATATTGGCTATTTGCTTGCAGAAGAGTTCTGGGGCAAGGGTTTAGCTAGTGAGTTACTGAAGAGTTTCATCACAGAAGTCGCTAAAACGGAGTCATGGTTAACACTGATTGGCGGCGTCGATCGTTCAAACATAGCCTCTGCAAACTTACTTAAGAAGCTAGGTTTTGTTGAGCAAGCCTCTGATGAAAGTCCCGTGGTTTTCTATCAATATAAGCTTTCTCGTCTTAACTCTTAATTCTTAACTCTGAGCTCTCAGTTCTTAATTTCTAATCCCTAACTCAAGTCATATCTGCGTTTTACATTCATCCCCAATGCTTAAAATACCAGTTTGATTCAACTTTAGTGTTTACAGCACAAACTTTTAGGTAAAGTAGTCGCGTTGCTCACTATTGAGTGAAGCGTTATTCGCGAGAACAAAAAAGGTTATATGGAAAATATTAGAAAAGCCCAAGCATCTGATTTGGCGTCAATCCAAGAGCTAGCGAGAGACACAATCAATGCGTGTTACCGTTCGTTTTTAGGCGACGAGGGCGTGGATTGGTTCATCAACAGTGGCGAGTCTGATAAAGAAGTTGAGAAACAACTCTCAAATTGTGTCGTGCTTGAATCAAATAATCAGATTCAAGGTTATTGTGCGTTTGAAAATGACTTCGTACATATCTTAATGGTTTCCCCGAGCATTCAACGTTCAGGCTTTGGCGCGACTCTTCTCAAGCATGTTGAGAATGAGATGAGCACATTGGGCCATGAACATTATCGTCTTGAAACATTCAAAGGTAATGAGCAAGCGATTCAGTTTTATCTGAAAAATGGTTGGTCGATTGATAGGGAAGAAACCGACGAAGAGTTTGGATTTGTTAGGGTTTACTTGAGTAAGAACGCCTAACAAAACGTCGCTTATTACTCATAATTTATCAAGGAAGAAACATTATGAAATTAGCTCAGTTAAATATCGCTCTGGCGAAATACCCGTTAGATGCGCCAGAAATCAAAGAGTTTGTCGATAACTTAGAGTTGGTTAATGGAATCGCAGAAAGCAGTGAAGGGTTTGTTTGGCGTCTGAAAGATGAATCTGGGGACGCCACCAACATCCAAGCTTTCGAGGATCCTAATATGATCGTGAACATGTCGGTGTGGGACTCTGTGGATTCGTTAAAGAACTTCATGTTCCGCACACATCACCGTGATTTCATGCGCCGAAAGGGGGATTGGTTTCATCGTTTACCTGAAGATACTTATGTTCTTTGGTGGATCGAAGAAGACCATATTCCCACACTCGAAGAAGCGATAGAGCGACTTGAACACCTCAGAGAAATCGGTGATACGCCGTATGCCTTCACTTTTAAAACCAATTTTACAGAGTCAGAAGCGCCCAAATAGCGTTCATAGATAACCAACGTTATGTTTTTTAGACGTTTTATGGCAATTCCCGTGAAGATGAGTCGATTATTGGTATGATGTTTCTATAGTCTTCGAGAGGTTTTATGATGTTGAAAATGAAAAGTAGTGTACTTACGGTGTGTTTATGCGGTTTCAGCATGAGTGCTAGCGCTTCAACACTGGAAGAGTGTGCCAAACTCCTTCCTGATGGTCACACGTATAAAGTAGAGATCATTTTAGACGTAGATAAGACTGAGAAGGATCCAACGGTCAAAGGCAGTTTTGGTGTGACGGGCGGAGCCGATGCGCCAGATACTTTCGATATCGGTGATTTTGTCGAGTGTGCTGGTCCTCTGATCAAAACCGTAGATACAGACAGCAACGAAGCGTCTAATTCCTAGTCACAGATTGTCGCGAAAATAGTTCACTTTCGTCATGGAAGACATGATCAGGGGTACTTAAACTAGGTTGAGGTGAATAGGGTAATTATGGGCGATTATTTAGATATTTGGTTTACGGTTACCTCCTTAGTTTTTATTGTAAGCTTACTTTTAGCACTTTTTGTTGGGGTCTGGCGTAAAAATATAAAAGCGTTGATTCTATTAAGTGGAGTCGCAGCAATAAGTATCGTTCTGTTTCTCTCTCAGAAGTATCAAATCCGAAAGATCCTAGCTGAAGAGCTGAGCGTGTCGAGTTTCGTTGTGGAGGCTCATGAGGAGTTTGAAGAATCTAAATTGTTAGATTCTTTGAGAAGTAGTAACTACGTAACGATGAATAGAACGAAACCTTTGTCAAAAAGTAAAGTACGTATTGTTATTAACTCTGGCGAGGTTGAGTTATTGATAGCTCAAGACTCTAAGAACGAAGAACTGTTTTGGATCTATTACCCTAAATACCGATTTAGTCGTTTAAACCCAATTGGAAAGGTACGTATCCGTTAAACATAAGTGCACAATTGCTACAGCGACTTTCAGTAACAAAAATACCGCCGTAATCAACGGCGGTATTTTTTATTGCGCTTATAACATCATTCAGCAGAGAACAAAGAGCCTAGTTAACGTGGGCTAATTCGACACTCAGTGTTTCATTGGCGACTTTCCAATCGCCACCTAACGCTTTATACACTGCAATCGTCGTGTTGGCGGTTTGAAGCTTGGCGGCTACTTGACGATCTTGCATCGCTTTTTGTTGTCTTTGTGCGTCTAACACCGACAAGTAATCGACTAGGCCTGCTTTATAGAGTGACTTTGCTTTGCTCACTGCATTATCGACGGCGAGGGTGGCTTCATCGATGCGCTTTTGGTTCTCTTGGCTACGGCCATAGGCAAACAAGCTTGAATCGACTTCTGCAAAGGCGCTGTCTACCGAGTGTTGGTAGTTAAGCGCTGCAGAACGGAACCTTGCTTCGTTCATTTCCACCATGGCTTCGCCTCGGCCACCATCGAATACATTCCAACTGATGCCTGCAGAGGCCGCCCAACCGAACGAGTCGCTACTGAATAGGTCATCAAAGCTTCCTGCCGTCACACCTGGCGTGCCCGTTAGGAAGAACTTTGGATAGCGATTGGCAATGCTTGCGCCGAGTTCTTCATTAATGGCAGCCATTTCACGCTCTGCTATTCGGATGTCTGGGCGTTGTTCTAACAAGTCAGAAGGTAAGCCTGTCGGAATCACATCGTTCATTCGCGGCAAGGTAAATTCACCCGCTAAACGTTGGTTCACGTTCGTAAGTGATTCACCTAACAACACTGCCATACGTTGTTTATGTACTTGCTCTGCGATTTCAAGTTGAGGAACAATGGATTCAGTTGCGGCAAGCATGGCTTTGGCTTGAGCAAGATCTAACTCAGAGCCGTAGCCGCTTCGAACCACTTTGGTGACCAATTCTAAAGTCTGCTTTTGGTCGGCAATGTTCTCTAGTGCGATCGCTTTTCGCTCTTGAGCGCCACGATATTGCAGGTAGTTGTGAATAACATCGGCGGTGATCAAGGTGTTCAAACCCGATTGAAAGATCTCAGCTTGTTCCACTCGAATTGTCGCCGCGTTGGATTGTTTATCGATACGCCCAAACAAGTCCATTTCCCACGCGATGCTTGCGCCTAAGAACCCGCCATCGTGTTGTGCTTCAAGCAACGACATACCTGTGGCCGATTCAACCGCATCAGAAGCGCCAAATACCGGGCCGAGTAGGGAGTCGTTCTCGCTCAATTGGTAGTTGTAATAACCGCCACCGACATTGATGGTCGGAACTTTGAATGACTCCACAACGCTCTTATATGAGTTCGCCATGTTGATTCGCTCGGCGGCCAGTTTAAGTGGGATGTTCTGGTTTTGAACATCGGCCACTAACTGATTGAGCGTCGGGTCATTGAACTGTGTCCACCAATGATTGTGATGTTCGTTTTGGCTCACTCCGTCTTGGTTCACGTCACCTTGGCTATATAAGAAGGTCTCAGCCATGGTCGTTTGTGGTTCATCGTAATCAGGGCCAACCGCACAACCTGTCAGCAAGAAGGCAAGAGTAATAGGAGCCACTTTAAACTTAGTTAATGGATACATGTTTATTGCTCCTTGTTGAATGAGGTTGTTCGGTTGTTTGTAGACTGAGGCGTTGCATCGAGCACAACTACTGCATCTTTAATGGCTTCGGCCACTGTCTTTTTTTCTTCAGTTCGATAGAAGAGCTTGTAAAGCGCAGGCATTACAAACAGAGACAACACGGTTGCCGCAGCCAAGCCACCGATAATGGTTGCCGCCATCTGGTCAAACAGCAGGTCACTAAGCAGCGGGATCATGCCAAGTGCTGTCGTGAGTGCGCCCATTGAGATCGCCATTGTACGGTTCACGGTTGCTTCTTTAATTGCGTCTGACAGTGAGCGACCGTCTTTACGTTCAAGCTCGATCTGGTCCATCAACACGATGCCGTTCTTGATGATCATACCTGTCAACGTTACCGCGCCAATCAGCGCCATGAAGCCGAACGGTTTATCCAACAGCAACAAGCTGAACGTTGCACCCGTCGCCGCAAGCGGTAGGGTGGTGAAGATGATCACTGGCTGTTTGAAGCCGTTAAACATCGCAACTAGGATGATCACCATCAACAACATCGCTTTAGGTAGCTGTTTAAGAATATCGCTGACCGCTTTATGCTCGTCGTAATATTCGCCACCCCATTCCAAGTGGTAACCGTGTGGAAGGTGAATGGATTCTATTTGTTCTTTAACTGAGTCTCTCACTGCTGCAGGTGTGGTGTAGCGACCAACGCCCGCTTGTGCTGTGATGGTTTTTACTCGGTCGCGACGCCAAATCATGGTCTCTTCGCTGGTAAGCTCAAACCCGTCAATGACTTGACCTAGTGGAACGCTGTGGATGCCCAATAAAGAACGTACTGGCAAAGTTTCTAGCGATTGAATAGAGCTTTCTGTACCACGCAGTTGAATCGTCACCAGTTCGTCGTTTAAGTTCATACGACCTAGCGGCATGCCTTCTGACGCGCGTTTCATCGCGAATGCAATATCTGCACGGTTAATGCCTGCAAGACGCATCTTGTCTTGGTTGATGACAGGTTCTAGCACTTTGCTCTTTTGACGCCAGTCGTCACGCACGTACTTGGTGTCTGGGTGTCGAGCAAAGATAGCTTTCGCTTGTTCAGATAAGCCGTGCAGTACCTCGATATCTGGGCCTGAAAAACGCGCTTCAACACTGAATTTATCCGAAGTCGCAAGCTTTAAGCTTCTAAAGCGAGGATCGGCGTTTGGAAACTCTTCCATTAACCATTTGTCGCCACGCGCAATCAGCGGGCTGAGTGAAGGGAAATCGGTCGCGTTAATCAAGATCTGACCGTAAGCAGAGTCAAACGGCTCTGGCTCAATGGTCACTGAGAAACGAGGAGCGCCAGCACCAACGTACGTTGAAATACTCTCGACTTCCGGCTGCTCTAACAACCATTGTTCGATACGCTTCATGTCTTCTGAGGTCTGTTCAACTTTGGCGCCATTTGGCAGCCAGTAATCTAAGAACAGAATGGGTCTGTCGGCTTGTGGAATAAAGTTAACGGCAATATTCGGGATAGCCAATGCAGTAACCAAGATCAGCGGAATAAGCCCCGTCAGTGCTTTGAGTGGGTTATCTACCGTCCAGTTTACGCTCTTACGGTATAAGCTCACTTTGGTATTGTCAGCTTGCTTAGTCGGCTTGATGAAGAACCAACACATCAAAGCTGTAAAGGTCATTGCGACAAACCATGACAACAACAATGAAGAGGCGATAATTAGGAATACTGAGCTTGCGAACTCAGCGGCATCGGTTTTTGAAAAGATAACAGGGCTCGCACCCATGATAGCAATGACTGTTGCACCAAAGAGTGGTGTGGCTGTCTCTTTAACAGAATCAATTGCGGCTTTGGTTCGGTCGATGCCTTTGTTGATTTTCACAATCATCATATCGGTGATGACAATGGCATTATCAACCAACATACCAAGCGCAAGAATGAAGGTACCTAGCGAAACTCGGTGCAAATCGATTGAAGTGATGTTCATGTAGATAAGTGTCAGCAAGATAGTCAGCAGTAAGCTTGAGCCGACAATGGTTGCGCTTTTTAGCCCCATGAATATAGACAGGACGATGAATACAATCGCGACACTCTCTAGCAAGTTGCTTACGAAGTTGTCGATCGATTTTTGAACTTCTTCCGGTTGGTTAGCAACTGTCGCGATATCAACACCTAACGGCAGGGTTGCTTGAAAATCGCTGACGATTTGATTGATTTCATCACCAAGTGATACCACGTTTACGCCGGTTACTGGGCTCATCGCTAATGTGACTGCAGGTACGCCGTTGTAGCGGTTCTCAGTCATCATTGGCTCTTGGTAGCCCATTGTGACGTCTGCAATATCGCCTAAGCGGATTAAGCTGGTTCCTAATTCACTCACGCCGCCTTTGATCATCAGGTTTTTGATGTCGTCTAATGAACCAAACTCACTCGACTGTTGAACTCGGATTCGCTCAGTTCCTGCTGAAAACTTACCGGCATCGAACGCCATGTTTTGCGTATTCAGCTGCGACCAAACTTGTGTGATAGATAGGCCGTATTGCGCTAACCTTTCATCTGGGATGTCGATATGAACAACGCGTGGCTGAACGCCGTGTAATTCGATCTTCTTAATACCATCGACGGTTTTAATTCGACGTTGCAACTCTTCTGCGTAACGTCTTAGCTCAGCAGGAGAAGCATTCTTACTGTGGATCGAGAAAAGCATGCCGTAGACTTCAGAGAACTCGTCTTGTACGACACTGATCTGTGCAGTCGAAGGCAGTAACAGCTTCATGTCAGAGACTTTGCGACGCAATAAGTCCCACTCTTGAGGAAGTGCTTTTGAATTAAGAGACTCTTTGAGATCGACAAACACCATCGACATGCCCGGACGAGACAATGAACGCAGTCGGTTCAATGATCCCATCTCTTGCAGTTTAGTTTCAACGGTATCCGTGACTTGTTGCTCCACTTCTTCCGCAGAAGCGCCGGGGTAGAGCGTTACTACGACGGCCGTTTTGATGGTGAAGCTTGGATCTTCGAGCTTGCCAAGATCAAAGTAAGAAAACAGGCCTGCGATAACACTCAATGCAGTGAAAAACAGGATGAAGGTGCGTTGTTTGATCGCAAAATCAGCTAGATTCATCATGATTTACCTACAGACTCTTAACTTGAATATCGGAGAAGTGTTGGCCTTCCATGACGTACTGAGCACCACTCACCACGACGAAATCGCCATCGTTGAGCGTTGATTCAACACATACGGTATTTTGGGACATCGAAACCACGTCCACAGTCACGCCATGAGCTTGCTCGTTCTTAACCGTGAACACTTGCTCGATGCCAGATTGATTCACCAACGCTGAATACGGTAAACAGAAATTGTTGCTAGCTTCGCCAAGTTGAGTTGTCAGAGTGACGGCTTTTCCCGGTAACACTGACTTGCCGGTTGTTTCTACATGGTAGGTAACCGCGTAGGTCTGTTTGATAAGGTGAGGTGACGTGGCAATTTCAGCGGCGTACCCAATCAGCTTTTCCTCTGAGCCATACCAATTAATAACAGCGGTTTGATTCGGTTGGAACTCATGAATCAAGTTCTCTGGGACTTGGATTTTAACTTCAAGCTGATCAGGGTTGTGGATGGTGAAAACCGAAATGCCCGGCAGAACTTGTTCAAACTGATCGAAGTTCGATGCCGCTACAACGCCGTCGAAGGGTGCAAGCAGTTGGGTATAACGAATCGAATCTTTCGCACGGCGTATGTTCTGTTCTACGACTTTAACCGCCGCTTCACTTCGTTCATAACCGCTGATTGCACGGTCTAGATTAACATCGGCAATCGCATTATCAGCGATGGCTTGTTTTACTCGTACAAGTTCGGATTTCGCTAATTTGTGTGCAGATTTCGCTTCTAGTGCTCGTGCTTGTAACTCTTCTAACGCGACTTGATAATCATGAGGGTCTAACTGCGCAAGTGGTTGGCCTTTCTTTACTGAATCACCAACCGAGACCATCATTTTTTGAATAGTGCCAGGCACACGAAACGCGACGCCAGCGGTTTCTGATGACTGCAATTTGCCTGTGAACGATTTTTCAACTTGATGAGAGAGAGGCTCAAGTTGGATAACTTGAATCGGGCGCGTTTGTTTTTGAGCTATCGTCGCCTCAGAGTCATTACAACCAAACAGAGCGGTTAGGCTTAGTGCAATGACTGTGTGTTTGAAGATAGGTGTCTGCTGAAAGATAGACGAACGCTGCAAAACAGATGAATGTTGAGATATAGGCTTCATGGATTACTCCTGTCAATTTATGGAGTAATTCTATCTTTCAGTCTTGTTTAGATAATCTAGTCTTCACGTGAAACACTGTCACAATATTCGTTACAATAACTAGAGTTTCGGGAGCTCTTGTAATAAAAAATCAATCAAAAGCTGTGCTGAATGGCTTAACGCTTTACGCTGAGGATAGAGCAACCATGCTTCTTCTTCTTGAAGGTTCTCGTCGGGGAACAGGTTAATCAAGGTGCCGTCTTTGAGTTGCTGTCGTACCAAGAGTTCTGGTAACAACGCGATGCCTCTATGTCGAATTACACCGCCTTTCACGAACCCAATGCTGTCGCTGACGACCAAAGGTTCAACTTTGATGGTGTGATCTTTGATGTCCCATTGTTTATCGATGTCGCCACTTGGCCATCTGAAGCAAACAAATGGGTAATTGGAGAGCTCTCTTAGGTTTGAGGGCTTGCCTTGTTTCTCTAGAAATTCAGGGCTTGCGACAAAAATACGCTGGAGAACCATCACTTTACGAGCAACCACGTTTGCATCGCTCAACGTACCACCATGCATAGCGAGGTCTAACCCTTGACGGTACATGTCGACAAAGCCGTTACTAATGTTGCGAATATCAAGCTCAACCTGAGGGTACATATCTTGGAATTTAAACAGAGTCGACTGCATGATGTCGCTGGTTTCAGGCAATAGACCAATCTTAATTTGCCCGTGTGCAACCTCTGAAAGGTTGGAAGCGACATGGTTCGCTTTGTCGAGCGCACTCAATGCATTGAGTAGTTCTTTGTAATAGAGCTCGCCAGATTTGGTTAAGGAGAGGCTTCGTGTGGTTCTAAAGAACAGTTGAATGCCGAGAGACTTCTCAAGGTCGTTAATTCTACGGCTAACGTTAGCTCGGGGAAGGTCAAGTGCATTGGCTGCGGCAGTAAAACTACCCAGTTCGACAACGGTGGTAAACAGCTTAAGATCTGCGATTTTCATAACAACGGCATTTAATCGTTTTTAGAACAGTATGTTGGCATCGTATACCAATTGGATTTTAAAATCGAAGCGTTCTTGGGTTTGGCTTGTTTTAAGACAGTAAAAAGCCAGCTGACAAATCATTATCAAAGCTGGCTTTGTGTTCGCATGGGACAGACTGCTCTATTTTTCACCTTGGACTAGACAGCTTGTTCTTTCGTCTCACACCATATCAGTTTAACGACCTCGACCGTCGACCATCACAATGATAGTTTTAGAAATGATGCTGAGATCAGCGACAATCCAAGACTTAACAGAACATAGGCTTAATGCGTAACTGTGGTCAAAGCCCACTTTACGACGTACATCATCAATACAGGTATCATAACCTTGATTTACTTGTGCAAGCCCCGTAATACCAGGCATTACGCCGTATGTACGGTCAGCAAAGTAAGGGATTTCGTTCTCTAGTTTGGTGTAAAAAGTAGGGCGTTCAGGGCGTGGACCAATTAGAGACATTTCACCTTTCAATACATTGAACAGCTGTGGGAGCTCATCAAGACGTGTCTTTCTCAAAAAGCGACCAACGGGTGTGATTCGTGGGTCATTCGCAGTAGCCCAAATTGCGCCAGAACGCGTTTCTGCATCTTCGTACATGCTACGGAACTTCATGATTTCAAAGATTGCCATTTTCTCCGGCGTAGATTTACCGACACGCAATTGGCGGTAGAAAATAGGGCCGCGAGAAGTCAGTGCAATTGCCATCGCAATCAATGGAAATACTGGCGCTAACAAAATCAAAGCAATTAGTGAGCTTACGAAATCGAACGTACGTTTAGCTCGTGAGATTTTGTATTGGTATAAGTTTTGAGTAGATAGCTGTTCAATGTTCATCATAATAAGTCCTTAATGATTCGCTCGTGTCCAAGGTGAGTTTTCTAGTCCGATTAGGTAACGAATGCCACCAATGAAGTTGGCATAGTGTCCAACTATCAAATAAGAGATTAATGAAATAGGTTTGTTTACTAGACGCTTTGGCAAGATGCAGCCAAGTACGCCAATGGTATAAACGGCAACTTGAGCCCATAACAGTGCTTCAAATACCAAGTAGTTGCTAAGTAAGATTGAGCACACTAAGCAAACAATCATTAAATATGGAGTGAGTAGGCGAAGCCCTTTTCCGGAGAAGAACGCAAACGCGATGCCTTTGAACTTGGGGCTGAACAAGCCAAACAATCGAATTGCTTGTTGCATGTTGCCCGCTGAAATACGAAGTCTTCTTTTGAAGTCTGTTTCTAGGTTCGATTCTTCTAGCTCCAGTGCCACCATTTGTGTTTCGTATTCTGCAATGTAACCTTGTTTAACAATTTGCATTGGTAAGATGAAATCATCATTAATAGTGTTTAGAGGCAGTAGTTCAAACAAATGGGTTCTAAACAAGTAGAACGCGCCATGAGAACCCAAGCTCGAACCTAATGAAGCCTCAGACTCTTTAACGGCGGTTTGATACTGCCAGTACGCGTTTTCACCTTCGTTGCCCGTTGGGCATAGTTGATACGTTGCGTTTACCACACCAACCTTGTCACTTTCAAAATGAGCGGCTGCAATAAGCAATGCATCCAATGAAATAAGGGCTGATACATCACTTAGTGCCGTGATATCGCTTTCTATATTGGTCACTTCTTCATTGATAACCGCAACTTTTCCTCGGTTGGTCTTGTGGTCATGTATCTCGAAATAGATATCGCTGCACATCGCTTCTTGAATCGTCATTTCGGCGATTTCTACCGTGTTATCAGTGCAGCCATCACAAGCAATAATCACTTGTAGCTTCTTTTTTGGGTAATCTAATGAAGCAAGGTTACGAACTTTATCGGCGATCCACTGCTCTTCGTTAAATGCTGGGACAAGAATGGTAATGGTGGGTAGTGTGCAATCTTGTTGTTCGTCTTTATAACAACGATGGCTCTCTTCAATCTGACGCGCCGGGTGACTTTTCGCATACCAACGCAGTAACAGTGGATAGGCAGCGTGATGGTAGACAATCAGCGCACCAGAGAATAAGCAAAGTCCTGCAAGCAACCAGTCGATCATGCGCAAACTCCTTTTGAGATATCGTTGTAAGAGGCAACCATTTTTACAATGTCGAAGTTGTCGAGTACGTAACGACGAGGTGACAAAAAGCGTTCATTTTGCTTTTCTAATAGCGCACTAGCTAACCCCACAATGCTGCCGTTTTTGACGAGGGCGCCGCTGACTGGACATAAGGTTTCATCGACAGCTCCTACATTCATCGCGACGGTAGGGATGTTGCACGCCTGAGCTTCTAGTGTAGAAAGTGGCAGCCCCTCATGACGAGAAGGTAGACAGAAGGTGTCTAACGCGCCGTAAAAGGTAGTCATGTCTTCAATTAGGCCAAGAAAGATCACACGGTCGCTCAAATTCAAGCGGTCAGTGAGTTGTTCCAGTTGCTTGCGTTTTGAACCATCACCAGCCAATGCGACAACGGTGTTAGTAGGAAGTAAGCTAAGCGCTTTAATCAGTTGGTCTTGACCTTTCACGTGTTCTAAACGTCCCGCACAACCTACGATGTGTTTATCGGTTGGTAGATCGAGTGTTGCTCTCGCGTCTGTTTTTGACATCGGTTTGAACTTCTCGCAATCCACACCGTTTTTAATCGTGATGATGTTGTTGTATGAAAAGGCAGAGCGCAGTTGGTTGTAAACACGGGTTGCATCGGCCACCAAAGTTGGCTGAGCGGCTTTAAGTGCTAATGCTTGTAAGCGACGACGTTTGTTATTTTTCAAATGCCAAGCATCATGCTCGGTATGAATTCGAGTAGGAACCCCTCATACACGGGCAGCGTAACCCGCGTAGAGCAGTGGGCCAATGTGATGGGTATGAACAACATCAGGGCGAATTCCTCTAAATGCTTTGATGAGTTTTATGATGATGTTGAATTGAACACCGGGCTCTTTATCTAAAAACACGATTTGGTTGTGGTAAGGCTTCAGCTTCGGCCAGTTTGCGATGGATTCTGCTTTCGTGCCTTCTAAACTGACGATCAACACTTGGTCTGTTGGTTTAGCAAGGCGCAGCAAATCTAACGTTAGGGTTTCTAATCCGCCTGGGGCAAGGTGTTGAACAACGTGTATGATCTTCTTGCCATGCTTTGTTATCTGGTTATTCATAATTTGGACCCTGCCTTTATAATTCTTGTTTCGCTTTTCTGACGTTTCTATTGAAGTAACTTCTTTAAAACGTTTGACTACACAAGGAGATTGCAGGAGTTATGCCAATTAAATAATTATTATATTTCAGTGGCTTATTGTGAATGGTTCCAAGGAGGTTTTCGTTTCTCAAAATGGGAATCAAAACAAGATACGAGTGAATGGCTATTTGAATCGTGGCGCTTTGGGAAGTCGAAAGTGGGATTAATAATTGGGGCTTTATAAAAGCAAAACGCCAACCGAGTGTTGGCGTTTAGTACTTGGAAACTAAAGAGCTAGGAAGCACGAAGCTAGGAAACTAGGAAACTAGGGAGCTAAGAAGCTAGGAAGCACGAAAATAGAAAGCTAAGAAGCTAAGAAGCTAAGAAGCTA
>NZ_JACJFF010000290.1:0-1207 GCF_014164465.1 Vibrio sp. SG41-7
TTAAGCAATTCTTTAATGCTGAAAGCCTTCAAAAAATGGCGAAAAGCACAGGACTTATGAAACGGTGTCGGGCGATCTTACCCGACCAGCTAGTGATAAGCCTAGTGGCCGCTTTGAGCAAAGGAAATTGCTCCTCTATTGCCGATTTACTAAGGCAATTCAATGGTATGTGCTTAAGTGCTAAAGATACCGTGGCTTATAAGCCCTACCATAACCAGTTAAGAAAAGAAGAGTTTCCGACATTCATGCGTCAGTTGGCCATGCGAGCAATAGCTCAGTTTGCTCGCCAGCAGAGTGCCAACCTACCAGATAAACTCGCTATCTTTGATGATGTGTTGCTTCAAGATGGTAGCTCTTTCCACATTCATCGTGACCTTGCGGGCGTTTATCCGAGTCGATTTAAGCGTAACCCTGCCGCGGTTGAATGCCATATGACAATGTCTTTAAAAAGCTTTTCTCCAGTCGCGATGAGTATCAGTGCTGATACGGCATCAGAAAGAGATTTTTTACCTGAACCCAAAACGATGCGTAACAAATTGCTGTTGGCTGACGCTGGGTATCCTGACTTCCAGTTCTTTGCAGAGCTTGATCAGTATGGTGGCTTCTATATTTTTCGCGGAGCCAAATCCCTGAATCCAAACGTTATTGAAGCGAGAAATGGCCAGGGGCGGCGTTTACCTAAACTAGAAGGGAAGAAGCTTAAAGACATCACTCGAGGTACTAATCGCTCGCAGGTGCTCGACCTTAAAGTTCGTCGCGGTAAGCAAACATTTAGAGTTGTAAGGCGTTGGTTTGCAGAGGAAAAACGATTCTGCATTTGGATAACTAACTTGCCTTCAGACACCTATACTGCTGATGACATCATGGCGATCTACCGCTGTCGATGGCAGGTTGAGTTGCTTTTTAAGGAGTTAAAATCTCACACAAACTGGCAACGATTTGTCACCACACAAAAGGCTATCGTTGATGGGCTTATCTGGGCCAGTTTGATCGCGCTGATCATCAGGCGCAGTACTGCACTTCAGATAATGCCATCGGTCTCGCTGTTTAAAGCGGCAAAAAATGTGGATGTGTGGTTGTTACCAATATTTGAATGTATCAGCCACAGAGCATGGTCAGAAATAGGCAACAAACTTGAATGGGCCTGTAGCTATATATTCAAGAATGCACAAAAATCCGCTCAAAGGAAATCCAAGAAAAACATTAC
>NZ_JACJFF010000291.1:0-1177 GCF_014164465.1 Vibrio sp. SG41-7
TGTCTAAAGAAAAATTTGAACGTACGAAACCGCACGTAAACGTTGGTACTATCGGCCACGTTGACCACGGTAAAACAACTCTAACTGCTGCTATCTGTACTACACTTGCAAAAGTGTACGGCGGTGTTGCTAAAGATTTCGCATCTATCGATAACGCTCCAGAAGAGCGCGAGCGCGGTATCACAATCGCAACTTCTCACGTTGAGTACGATACTCCTGAACGTCACTACGCACACGTAGACTGTCCTGGACACGCCGATTATGTTAAAAACATGATCACTGGTGCTGCTCAAATGGACGGCGGTATCCTAGTTGTTGCTGCTACAGATGGCCCTATGCCACAAACACGTGAGCACATCCTACTTGGTCGTCAAGTTGGTATCCCTTACATCATCGTATTCATGAACAAATGTGACATGGTTGATGACGAAGAGCTACTTGAGCTAGTAGAAATGGAAGTACGTGAACTTCTTTCTGAGTACGAGTACCCAGGAGACGACCTTCCAGTAATTCAAGGTTCTGCACTTGGCGCTCTAAACGGCGAAAAGCAGTGGGAAGACAAGATCGTTGAGCTTGCAGAAGCACTAGATTCTTACATTCCACTTCCAGAGCGTGCTGTTGATCTACCGTTCCTACTTCCTATTGAAGATGTATTCTCAATCCAAGGTCGTGGTACAGTAGTTACTGGTCGTATCGAGCGCGGTATCCTACGTGTAGGTGACGAAGTAGAAATCGTTGGTATCAAAGAAACTACTCTTACTACTTGTACTGGTGTTGAAATGTTCCGTAAACTGCTTGACGAAGGTCGTGCAGGTGAGAACGTTGGTGCACTTCTACGTGGTACTAAGCGTGATGACGTTGAACGTGGCCAAGTACTTTCTGCTAAAGGTTCAATCAACCCACACACTAAGTTTGAGTCTGAAGTATACGTACTTTCTAAAGACGAAGGCGGCCGTCACACTCCTTTCTTCAAGGGTTACCGTCCACAGTTCTACTTCCGTACAACTGACGTAACAGGCGATATCACTCTACCTGAAGGCGTAGAAATGGTAATGCCAGGTGACAACGTTCAAATGACTGTTGAGCTAATCGCTCCAATCGCAATGGACGAAGGTCTACGTTTCGCAATCCGCGAAGGTGGCCGTACAGTTGGTGCTGGTGTTGTAGCTAAAATCTT
>NZ_JACJFF010000292.1:0-1155 GCF_014164465.1 Vibrio sp. SG41-7
TTATTTCAAGCCGCGAGGTCGAGGGCTCGAGGCTATAGAAATACAGCCACTTTCATCACCATGATCTACATGATAGCGAGCCCTGCCGCTGAAATATTGAAATCCACTTGAAACGTCGAAGAGCCGATATCTTCTCGTATTACGTTTCGCAGGCCTCTCAAACAAGCGAATACCTTTCCCACAATGTGACTATCTTATTGGCGCTGAATCGTGTTTACCGTGAGTTAGAGCCATCTCAAGTTCCTGCATTCCTTAACCGCTTCACTGAATTTGTCACATCGACAAGTTCTGACGGCGACCGAAGCACTGACATAAGCCAAGTCGTAGAGCTCAATAGCGTATTACAAGCATGCTTCAAACAGTTTGGTTTCTTTGGGCACAATCTCATTACGCTTACGTGGATATTGCGTTGTAAGGAAGAGTTGTCGAAAGAGCAATATGACGCAATGCTTTCTAATCTTTATCGACAGGCCAATAGTCCATTAGAAGATCCAGACGATGAGATTGATCAAGCTATCTTGGTGCAGTGTCAAAGCTCAGATAATTCAGATGAGTTCTATGACAATGTCCACCGATTGGTTTTTGGGTATACATCGAATCTACACCAGATAACCCTAGCGGATGCATTGTGCTTTCTTCACGAACGATTCCCTGCACATACATCGGAGCTAAAGCACATAGCCGAGTATCAGTGTCGTCTGTTAGAACAGTGAGTTTAATTAGGACGTTGCATTTAACTTATGCAACGTTATCAGTCTAGTTAGCGCAGAAGTACAACTTACACGCTAATCAGGTCTCAAACTGAAAAAAAGAGCTACTCGATAATACTGCTATGCTCTTTACTTCTGAAAACCAGTCCGGTGTCAAATATGGCTCACATATTACGGATCTCCTACGCAAAGGCGAACGTTTGCCTTTTGTTTCTCGGAATTTAATTGCAACAGTAAATCACACACAAACGTAGAGGTAGCGCACAGAATCGAAAAAGGGGATATCGCGATTACGTAATCATTGATCTAGCCGATAGTGAGACCCGATTTCAGATAATAACTGCGACATTCATGGAAAGGTGTAGAAGAGAAAGCCAACTGCCGAAAGTGGTACGCTCTTCTCGCCAAAGAAACAAGCAGTACTACCATGAATTATCAGCAGTTG
>NZ_JACJFF010000293.1:0-1132 GCF_014164465.1 Vibrio sp. SG41-7
TCATTGAAAATAAAGGATTTATTTTACAGGGAACTTTTTTAGATAATCACGATCTGATCATGAAGTAAAAAAACATGAGAAATTCGCACATGATTATCATTGAGCAACTTAAAAAAGTGAAAGATACCCGTTCGCACATCAATCAAGTTTATCCTGTTATGGAAGTCGCTTTCGTGGTCATAACAGCCATGATTTGTGGTCAAAATAAATGGACAGAGATTAAGGATTTCGGTGAAGGAAATATCGAGTGGTTACGTGAGTATTTCCCCTACGAAAATGGTCTTCCCACTCGACATAATATAGCTGCGATCATGAGATCCGTTGTGCCAGAGACGCTATTGGAAGCTATGGTGGGCTGGGTCAATTTGCACAGAGAGAAGCATGCTCAGCCTATAATCAGTGTTGATGGGAAGGTTCTAAAAGGGGCAAAAGCAAGCAAACAACAGCACCCCCTCTATATGGTTTCGGCATTTGATGTAGACGAGGGTTTGACTCTCACACATCAACCTTGTGACGGCAAAGGTATGGAGCTGCTAGCAATAAGAAACATGCTAGACGCTTTAGATATCAAAGGATGTTTATTAACTGCTGATGCCCTGCATTGTCAGGTTGAAACACTGAATAAAGTGGTTGATAAAGGTGGAGATATCCTAGTACAAGTTAAACTGAATCAACCAAGTTTATTAGCAGAAATTGATGTGCAATTCCAAGACTATTGGGCTTTGCCTGAAGATAAACAGGAATCTTACATTACGGAAGATAAAGGGCATGGTAGAAAAGAGGTTCGTGAGGTTTACGTGCTTCCAGCTGCCTTTAGCGAAGCACTCAGAGAGAAGTGGTGTCTAGTAAAAAGCATTGTTGCAGTGGTAAGAGATAGGAGTGTCAAAGGGAAAGGGAGTTATGAAACTTCGTACTATATTTGCACAGACTATTTATCTTTAGAGTTAGCCACAAAGGCAACAAGAAAGCACTGGCACATAGAGAATCAGCAGCACTGGGCGTTGGACGTTATTTTTAAAGAAGACGAGCAGCGAATTTACGCCGGGGATTCGGCGTTGAATATGGCTTGTTGTCGTCGCTTTGTGCAGAACCTATTTAGAAAATCAGAGGGTAACTTGTCTGTACCAAGAAA
>NZ_JACJFF010000294.1:0-1121 GCF_014164465.1 Vibrio sp. SG41-7
TCAAGGAAGCCATAGACCAATTTTTTACTGTAACTCTTCCAGAGATTGCAGGTTCGTTGACGTCTCGAATCAATGACAATTTTCAGGTGTTTAAGCCTGCATCTTCAAGTTGATTGGGTATAGATTATGTAAATTTATGTAATGTTAATATAATTTAATTGAGACATGATTTTAGTAATTGAATTATATGGCTAGATGATGGCATTGATAATATTGTATTTTGAGTTTGCTTTATTTGTATTCTTATGTCTTATTAAATAATGAAATTTTTAGGTGGGAAGTTTTAGATAGCACGAGGATGCTATTTTATTTATATATTTATACCTATCTATTTACGAAAGGTGTTTAACCAAAACACTGTTGATATCTATATCAGACATGCACCTATGTAGATCTTTACAGTCCAATTATAAAAAATAAGATATGAATTAAGTTCATGTTATAACGTAAACAGCACTTAAAGATGTAAGTAGCAACAACTTAGCCCTATTCGTATTATTTTTGAACAAAATTATTGTAACCACATGATATTCAAAGACCTGTCTCGATGGCTTAGCTCTAACTTCTGAATGAGTACAATCATTGAGTATTTAACATGCGCCATCAAGTACGACGATTTGAGGTTCTTTTTCTGGTTGATAGAGTACCTGACAAAAGTCACCTTTAGGTGAATAGGTGTAGCTATCTGCGTCAAAAGAGATAGCAGCTACTCTTTCGGCATTGCTGCCAGGATCGACTTCTTTGTTGATCACGTGAAGCTCTGTTCTGTCGATATTGAGCAGCCTTCTTAGTGAATCCACATAAGCTATTGGGTAGCCATGACAGACGTAGTAGGTTTCAATTTCCGTTTTTTCTACATAGTTGCACTCTCCCTCAACGCCAGCAATCGCAGACTTGGCGTAGATCATATCGATACCGGTACGTAGGTTACCCGCTACGTCGTGTATTTTACTCGCACGGGCGCTTCCTTGAACGTTTAAGAACTTGACCATAGCCGTGGCTTTGTTGCGTAATTAAATTTAGAGATAGAGCCACCCCGTTTCGCGTATTTCTTAGTCAATACGACAAGTTTCAGGCATACCTAACCCAGTAAGCTTGTTCAACGCTTTTATCATCGCGTA
>NZ_JACJFF010000295.1:0-1117 GCF_014164465.1 Vibrio sp. SG41-7
TTCAGTAAATCCGCGTTAACAAAGTTATTTAAAGCAAAATCAATTAATCGATAGCTCCCTCCGAAAGGAACCGCGGGTTTGCTTCGAGATTCAGTTAAAGGTCTCAATCGAGAGCCTTCTCCACCTGCTAAAACCATACCTAAAACACGTGACATTGTTTACCTCGTATATCTTATTGACTAGAAGATGAGCACACTAGTTACTATCTATGGTAATTTGCTAACATTTATTGAAGAGATTGATTGGGTAGTAGTAAAAACGACAAGGACTATTTTGCTTGTCTGTGAGAGCTATACGCCTAGCGTTGAGCTAATCAACATAGCGAGCATGTTTACGATAGATACCCGCACTCGTTTTGTAAAGTATTTGTTGCGCATTTGTTGTGTTTTTTCATTTGTACGAGCGTTTGGTTGCATGCGCTTTGTTTAAAGTCGGAATTGATTTAGGTTTTAGCAGATTACGGGGTGGGGGGTAAGTAGTCACTAACCTCGTTGTTATCTCAAACGATTTCAAGTCCGGTCGCCCCGTTTATTATGCGTTTGGATTGTGCCAGTCCAACCATAAACTAGACTCAGCCTTGCAGGAAAAGTATGTTTTTGGTCGCATTAAGCTTTGATTTTAATATGAGTATTCATGTGTTCTCTCTGACATCTGTCCTTCAAATTTACCCATTAAGACCGTGATCTACTCTACGAAAAAATAAAGTAAGTCATACTATAAACTGTCATGTTGTGTACGAGTTAATTTATGTGTCTATTTAATGTCGACATGTAAGTAAGGTGTTTTGGTCTTGAAAAAGCACTGACGAGAATTGTTATTCTCACCACCGCAGAGCTGTTTCATCAGCTTCAAATTGCAGAAAAATCGAGATGATAATGATAATTTAACAAGAAATGCTGGTTATACATCTAGTGTTTTTAATTGCCTAACCTAGCCCTCAACGGGCGAGGTTTACGAGAATCATCGGGTCATTACCTTTATTAAAGTTTGAGTTTTTATTAGTCTCCTAAAAGGTTAAAACCACCGACTTTAGTCGGTCAGCTTTAGCTATGATACTTTACAACTCTGTACATAGGTGGAGTTGGTCATGGACTATCGTTACGGAAGCCATACGGTT
>NZ_JACJFF010000296.1:0-1112 GCF_014164465.1 Vibrio sp. SG41-7
AAACTGTCTCTCATCCTTTTCAGTTTTACAGGTAGAGTTCCGTCTGGACTTAAAGCTAACCAACGTAATTGCGCATCAATAAGGTTAATTGCGGCGGTAAAACTGACCCTAGTCGCTCGAACCCCGGCTTCTGAAGCTATCTTAACCATCTCTAATCGCACTAAGTTATAGGCAAGTAATACGCCCCAAAGCTCTTGCTTCACACCGGCAGAAAAACGACTTCGTAAAGTGACGTGACTTTGCAGTTGAGTCTGTTTAATTTCACCATAACCTTCTTCTATCTCCCAGCGTTGCCAATAAATACGCAGCAGGCTTTCTAGCGAGTATCTACTAGGGTCTGTAAGTGAAGTAATAAAACCTTTTATCTCGCCTTTTGGCTCTTGATATAGGACTAATCTAGCTTCCCAACGTGCGGGTAAATTCGGATTCTGCCGTTGAGCTTGAGGAGAGATGGGCATTGAGATGAGCATGTCGTTCTCCGCATATTTCTCCAACACTTCATAGCGTAGCTTACGTTTTGCAGGCATTAACCAGTGAGCATTTTCCGCACTCTCTTGCCACGACAACAAGAGGTCTGCCGAGAAATAACAACGATCAAATAAGGTCAATGAATGTGCGGGGATATCATTGAATAGACGCTTAGCTAAGGTCGTTTCACCGACATGACAGCCATCAAAAGCCGCCCCCATAATCATTCGAGTTTCTGTTGACATCAAAGCGACTAAACGAAGTTGAGGGTAAGGTTTCAATTTTTTAGAGATGAACCCAAATTCTTCAGCGTTCTCTGGGGAATCTTGGCACCTAAATGTTGTTCCATCCACAGCAAGAACATTAAGCTCTAAGTCTTTATCTTGTTGAAGGATATCTCCGTTCCAAGCCTTTACCGTTGTGTGAAACAGAGCCGCTAATGGACTCTCATCTAGACGTCGGCGTGAATCAGTTAGGACACTAGGTGCAACACGAGACCAGCTATCTTCAGGTTTAGGCTGAAGCGCAATGTCTAATGAACTGCATACCTCTTTGATAGACATGTTGCGTTGCAGCCCCATCCAAATAACTAACCAGACAGCTTGCTGAGCGGGAAGCCGACGTCGTCTTATGCTCGCTTTATT
>NZ_JACJFF010000297.1:0-1112 GCF_014164465.1 Vibrio sp. SG41-7
GATAAAGCAGGATGAGAGTGACAAAGATAGCTTGGCTGCCAAACGTAGAAAGTCAGGTTGGTCTGGTGAATATCGCTCAAAAATAATCTTTGGCTAATATTTATTCAAAGTGGAATCCCGCCCTGGTATCTACTGCAAGTCCATAAACTAAAAAAGATAGGAAACTATAGCTAAAGATAACAAGAGAAAACTTAAAAAATGGAAATGATTTATTCATAAACCGTTACCACATTTTTCTTTTGAAAGCGCAAACTTTTCTAAAAGCCCCACAGAACTTCTCAGTTTCATTTTCATTATTGAGCCACAATATATGTGGCTAGTGCTACTTTCCTTGTAATCTTCAACTTTTAAGTAATAAAAAGTAGATAGTGATATAGCGATAATAAAATAAGTACCGAGACGATGATTTTCAGATTGATGCTTATCGTCTCTATTTTTTATTATTAGTACTAGCTGTACGATAGTGTATGTTAATAAAAAAAATGCAATGAATGAACTAATTACAGTAACAAAGTAAATTCTATCTGAATCATACTCTCCAGAAGGGAAGTATATGAATGGGTAACTGCATACAGTGATGATTACTAGGCATATTATTGAATATTTATAGTTTGATACTTTCATTTGTACTCTCAAGAACCGTAACTTTTTGGTCGCCTCATAATGAGATGCCAGTATATTCTCCGAAACATTAAGTGGACCAAATGAATGGTCGTCAATTGCTTTTATATAAGTTTCCAACACTCCGGAAGAAGTAGCTACATTCTCTACTGTGAATGTAACAACAGTGATACAAGCAATGACAGGAGCTGAATTCGTTATAACCTCTGCATCAAGCCTATTGATAAATATGATTTTTTCACTTTATTACGGAGGTGGTTGTATATGGCGGGTAATATAAACTTCATCAATATATTATTCAACTAGTTTTATATTTAATATGGTGTGCGGATTGGTTGTTTATTGTAATGAGTTACGGGGTAAGCGGGGCGCTGACGGATCCCCTCATAATTTCCCTAGTCCTGCGTTGTGTGTGAGCCTTTGATATTCGAACATTCCCCATTGATATTGGGATTCATTAATTTGATATCGCCGATGATTTCGAACCTCTC
>NZ_JACJFF010000298.1:0-1101 GCF_014164465.1 Vibrio sp. SG41-7
TATACCCGTGATCATTGAAGGTGCTTGATTTTAGCCAAAATGAGGATCATGCTAGGTGACATGAAAATAACACTATCCAATGAACAAAAAATCACGCTGATTAACCAACACGATACGACTCGTGATGGGCGAGTGCGCGATCGCATCAAAGCTGTTATTCATGCCAGTAACGGGTGGAGTCCTGAAGAAATTGCCGATGCACTGCTTATCCATGAAACAACGGTTAGACAGCATCTCAAAGATTACTCACTATCGAACAAGCTCAAGCCTGAAAATGGTGGTTCAAAAAGCTACCTATCTCAACAGCAAACCCAAAGCTTGATTTCACACCTAACCTCGCGCACCTATCATCATACGCGTGAGATTGTTGCGTATGTTTTTGCTGCTTACCGTGTGCAATATAGTGTTGCAGGAATGAACAAGTGGCTTCACCAAAATGGTTTCAGCTACAAGATGCCCAAAGGCGTACCTCATAAGTTTGATGAAACCAAACAGAAAGCTTTTATTGAGGCTTATGAAGCGCTCAAAGCCAGTTGTAGTAAGGATGAGTCGATCCTATTTATTGATGCAGTCCATCCGACTCAAGCGACCAAAATATCGCATGGTTGGATACGAACAGGGCATGACAAGTCTGTTGAAACAACGGGAAGTCGAAGTCGCCTCAATCTCATTGGTGCTTTAAATCTTAACGACATTGGCGGGACTATTATTCAGGATTACGAGACCATAAACAGTGAAAGCATTGTTCGCTTTTTCTGCCAAATTAGAGAGCGTTATCCATTAGAACACAAGCTCCATATTATCTTAGATGGTGCGGGGTACCATCGCAGTGAACGAGTCAGGGATGCTGCTTTTGTCTTGAATATTGAGCTTCATTATCTTCCACCTTATAGTCCGAATCTAAATCCAATCGAGCGGCTTTGGAAAGTGATGAACGAATATTCAAGGAACAACGTTTATTTCAAAACTAAACGGGAATTCAGAGAAGCCATCGAGAATTTTTGCATTGTGACTCTACCTGAGATCGCAGACTCTTTGACGTCTCGAATAAATGATAATTTTCAAGTGCTCAAGCCCGCATCTTCAAGTTGATTGGGTATA
>NZ_JACJFF010000299.1:0-1089 GCF_014164465.1 Vibrio sp. SG41-7
CCCGAATTCAACTCCGAACTGCGACACTCTTAATTTTCAAGCAGCCGACATCATTTCTTTAAATAGGACAGCTGGCTGCTTGAACCCCAAACACTTTTTCGGACGATAGTTAATCCGTTGTTGCGCCCTCTCAATGTCGTCATCACTAACCGTTCTTAAGTCTGTTCCTTTTTTAACGTATTGTCGCAATAAGCCATTAGCGTTTTCATTAGCTCCTCGTTCCCACGAGCTGTAGGGATGAGCAAAGTACACCTTTGCTTCCAACGCCTCCGCTATTTCTTCATGACCGGCAAATTCGCGACCATTGTCTGCTGTAATGGTATGAACGAATTCTTTGTAAGGCAGTAACATGTCTATGGTCGCTTTCGTCACATCTTTCGCTGACTTTGAGGCTGTTTTTTTTGTCAGATAAAAGCGTGTTTTACGCTCTAAAATAGTGACTATTGCTCCTGTGCCATGCTTACCCAAAACAGTATCAATTTCCCAGTCGCCAATACGTTCTCGGTTATCAACAATCTCAGGCCTTTCGTCTATCGAAATAGCATTTTTGATAGCAGGTGCTTTCTCTTTCTTGCCTCGCCGATACCGCTTGTGGCCTTGACGCAAGTGGCGAAACAACTTTCCGCCCTGTCGTTTATCACGAGCAACGTGACGGTATATCCACTCATGGCTCACTCTAGCTCCAGCGCGAGTTAAGACATTAGATATTTGCTCTGGACTCCAATCAATGCTCAGCAGTACCTCTATAAAATCTATGCGTGATTGAGGTATTCGATACTTTCGCGCTTGGCGTCGTTTTGCTACCGACTCTTGATGCGCTTTGTCTGGTACATATTGCTCTTTCTTACCACTTCGCTTCAACTCTCGATAAATGGTTGAGCGATGACATTTAACTGTTTTGGCAATCTCTGATACTGAAATCCCCCGTTCCAAAAGGGCTGAAATCTGATATCTTCTCCCCTCGGTCAACTGCTGATAATTCATGGTAGTACTGCTTGTTTCTTTGGCGAGAAGAGCGTACCACTTTCGGCAGTTGGCTTTCTCTTCTACACCTTTCCATGAATGTCGCAGTTATTATCTGAAATCGGG